>DASQCX010000660.1:0-1589 GCA_035634455.1 Burkholderiaceae bacterium | reverse complement strand
ACGCCGAGCACCAGACCTGGCTCGAGCAGCTCGAGAAGAAGCGCGCCGCCGGCCTCATCCCCTGACCGGGAACAGTGTCGAATCGCGATCTGGACGACGCGCCCGGCTGGATCCAGCGGACGACGGGGGGGAACTGAGCGTGGTCGACGCTTGAAGCTGTCCATCGTCATCGTCAACTACGACAGCAGCGACGACCTGGCGCAGTGCCTCGCCTCGCTCCTCGCGCACCCGCCTTCCTGTCCCCACGGTGTGGTGGTGGTCGACAACGCGTCCCGCGACCCAGGCCTGGCCGCGGTGCGCCGGGCGCATCCCGACGTGCGCTGGATCATGAACCACGACAACGTCGGTTACGCGCGCGGCGTCAATCAGGGTGTGGCCGTGGTCGACGCCGACTACGCGCTGATCCTCAATCCCGACATTGTGGTCCTGCCCGGCGCCATCGACGCCCTGGTCGCGCTCGGCGACGCGCGCCCCCAGGCCGGAATCATCGGGCCCCAGCTGATCAACCTGGACGGCAGCATCCAGGACTCCTGTCGCCGCTTCTATACCTTCCGCACCCTGCTGCTGCGGCGCACGGTGCTGGGACGGCTGTTCCCCGACGCGCGCAGCGTGCGCGAGCACCTGATGCGCGACTTCGATCACCGCAGCGAGCGAGCCGTCGACTGGGTGGTCGGGGCGGCCATGCTGGTGCGCCGGCAGGCTCGCGAGCGCGCCGGGCTGATGGACGAGCGCTTCTTTCTCTACCTCGAGGACGTGGACTGGTGTTATCGGATGTGGCAGTCGGGGTGGGACGTGCTCTACACGCCGGCCGCCCGCCTGGTCCATGGTCATCGGCGCGCCAGCGCCCGGAAGGTGTTCCGCCGCGCCTACTGGTCCCACCTCGGCAGCCTCATCTCCTTCTACGAGAAGTGGGGCCTGGTGGTCTACCTGGTCAAACGCTGGCGCGGACCTCTGGCGGTGCTTCTGCTGTGGCTGCTGGATCTGGCGGCGCTCAACGCCTCGCTGCTCCTGGCCTACCTGCTGCGCGCCGCCCTCGATCCGCTCTTCCCCGAGGCCCTGCTTCCGCTGCGCGACTACCGCCGCCTGTTCCTCTTCGCCTCCCTGCTGGTCACGGTCACCTTCTTCCTGCGCGGACGATATCGGCACCTCCGGCTTCGTCGCGGGACGGCCTCGACGTCGGCCGCCGCCCTGGCGTGGCTGGTGGCGCTGCTCCTGCTGGCCACGACCTATCTCACGCATCAGCGCGTCTACAGCCGCGCCGTGCTGCTCATCTTCGCGCCGGTCTTCACGCTCCTGCTCGGCGCGGTGCGGGCGCTCCTCACCGCGCTGGGCGCGCGCATGGAGCGCGATTACGTCTCGCTCGAGCGCACCCTGCTGGTCGGCCCCACGGCGGCGCTCGCGGCGTGGCTTGAGCGGCGCGGCGACCTGCGCGGGGACGGTCTCGACCCGGTCGGATACGTGTGCGAGCCGCGGGCCGGCCTGGCCGAGCCGCCGTCGCTTCAGGAGGGGAAGGTGCCGTGGCTGGGCGGCCGCGCCGAGATCGCCGCGGTGGCGACACGTTACCGGATCTCGCAGGTGGTGTTCTGGGA
>DASQCX010000659.1:0-2233 GCA_035634455.1 Burkholderiaceae bacterium | reverse complement strand
CATCTGAGCTTCCCGCCCGAGGTCCTGCTCAAGGCCCAGGGCGCCGGCTCCGGCATCAAGGCCGCGATCTTCGACGTCGACGGCGTGCTCACCGACGGCACGATCTGGATCACCGAGGCCGGCGAGACGCTGAAGAACTTCAACGTGCTCGACGGCCAGGGCCTGCTGATGCTGCGCAAGGGCGGCATCGTGCCCATCGTCATCACCGGACGCGATTCGGCGGCGGTGCGGCGGCGCGTGTCCGACCTCGGCCTGGCGCACGCGGCGTTCGGCGCGTCCGACAAGGTGGCCGCGGCCAACGACATCCTGCAGCAGCTGGGCGTGGACTGGGGCGACGTGGCCGTCATCGGCGACGACTGGCCCGACCTGCCGCTGTTCGCCTGTGCCGGCTTCGCGTGCGCGCCCGCGAACGCGCACGCGGAGGCGCGCGGGGCCGCCGCCTACGTCACCGAGCGCGAGGGCGGCCGCGGCGCTGCCCGCGAGTTCTGCGACCTGCTGCTGATGGCCAACGGCCTGTACGCGCCGCTGATGACCAAGCTCCTGGTGACGCTCGACTCGAAGTGATTCCCGGATGAAGGGCGAACTCCACATCCCCGACCTGCCCGAGGTGCCGGTCGCCCTGAGTCCGTTGAGTCCGCCGGTCGACGACCAGCAGCGGCGCACGCGGCCCAGCTGGCCGGTGCGCATGCGCGAGCGTGCCGTCGGCTACCTGCCGCTGATCCTGATGGTGGGGCTGGCGCTGGGCACGTGGCTGGTGGCCAAGAACACGCCTGGGCTGCTGTCGACCTCCGGCACGGCCGCCGTCAGGCACGAGGCCGACTACACGCTGGACCAGTTCAACCTGCAGCGCTTCGACGTGACCGGCGCGCTGAAGGTCGAGATCCAGGGCGAGCACATGCAGCACTTCCCCGACGACGACATCATGGAGGTCGAGCAGATCCGCGTCGTCAGCACCGCGCCGGACGGCCGCCGCATGATCGCCACCGCGCGGCACGGCCGCGCGCGTGGCGACAGCAGCGAGGTGTGGCTGGACGGCCAGGCGCAAGTCGTCTCCGAGGCCGCGGGCGAGCTGCCGATCCAGATGAACGGCGAGCACCTGCACGCGCTGCCCAAGCTGCGCCAGGTCGATTCGAAGTACATGGTGGTGGTGCACCAGGGCGACAGCGAGTTCAACGCCGACGGCCTGGAGTACGACGACGTCGCGCGCCTGGCGACGTTGCACGGCAACGTGCACGCGCTGATGCAGCCGGCGCTGCGCAAGGCGATCGGCGCGAAGAACGACGCCGGCCGATGACGGCGCCGCTGCTGTTCATCACCGGCGCGTCCAGCGGCATCGGCCAGGCGATGGCGCTCGAATGGGCGCGCCGCGGCGGCCGGCTCGCGCTGGTGGCGCGGCGCGGCGACGAGATGCGCGCCTGGGTCGCGGCCCAGGGCTGGTCGCCGGATCGCGCGCAGGTCTACGTGGCCGACGCGTGCGACCTCGCCGCGATGACCGCCGCCGGCCGCGACTGCATCGCGCGGCAGGGGCTGCCGGACGTCGTGATCGCCAGCGCGGGCATCAGCGTCGGCGTGGACATGAGCGACGCGGCCGACCTCGAGGTGCTGCGCGCGGTCGTCGAGACCAACAACCTCGGCATGGCCGCCACCTTCCAGCCCTTCATCGGTCCGATGTGCGCTCGGCGCAGCGGCCGCCTGGTGGGCATCTCCAGCGTCGCCGGCATCCGCGGGTTGCCGGGCCACGCCGCCTATTCGATGAGCAAGGCTGGCGTGATCAGTTTCTGCGAGAGCCTGCGCGTCGAATGCCGGCCATTCGGGGTGCGTGTCGTGACGATCGCGCCAGGGTATGTCGATACTCCGCTGACGCGCGGCAATTCATATTCGATGCCATTCCTGATGCCGGCCGACAAATTCGCTCGCCAGGCTTTGGACGCGATTGCCGCGGGCATCGGATTTCGCGTGATTCCCTGGCAGATGGGAATGCTGGCGGGCTTGCTGCGAATATTGCCGGACTGGATATACGACCGTGCCGTGGCCGGCCGCGGACGCAAGGCACGCAAGTCGCAGTGAGCACTCGCTGAGTGCCTTGGGCGCTGAATGCGGGATGGCGCAGGCCGTTGGCTCGAATGCGGTAGAGCGGGTTAGCCGCAGGCGTAACCTGCCATGCCGGCCCGTCGAAACGTCGGCAAACGGCGGGTTACGCCTGCGGCTAGCCTGCCTTACAGCGAGCCTCGAA
>DASQCX010000658.1:0-4911 GCA_035634455.1 Burkholderiaceae bacterium | reverse complement strand
ATCGCCATCGGCACCAGCCACGGCGCCTACAAGTTCACGCGCAAGCCCACGGGCGACATCCTGGCCATCGGCCGCATCAAGGAGATCCACCGCCGCATCCCCAACACCCACCTGGTGATGCACGGCTCGTCCTCGGTGCCGCAGGAACTGCTGGCGATCATCCGCCAGTTCGGCGGCAACATGAAGGAGACCTACGGCGTGCCGGTCGAGGAGATCCAGGAAGCCATCAAGCACGGCGTGCGCAAGATCAACATCGACACCGACATCCGCCTCGCGATGACGGGCGCGATCCGCAAGTACCTGTTCGAGAACCCGGACAAGTTCGACCCGCGCGACTACCTGAAGCCGGCGCGCGAGGCCGCCAAGGCGATCTGCCGCCAGCGCTACGTCGAGTTCGGCTGCGAGGGCCAGGCCGCCAAGATCAAGCCGGAAACGCTGCAAGTCGTCGCCGCCAAGTACTCCAGCGGCGAACTCGCGCAAACGGTGAATTGACGGCCCCACGGTCGCTGGCGCTCCCGAAGCAACCGGCTTGCAGGCCGGTTGCCGTTCCGGCGGGGCCTCGCTGCGCGAGTCCTTTGCCGCCTCCACTCCCCAGGGGGCCGGCCGAGAGCGGCCCGGCAAAGCCGGTTCCGCCGCTCCCCCGAACTTCGCACGGAACGGGTGAGCGACGGCGTCGGGGAATGCCGCGGTGCCTGCCGGCGGCAGGCACAATACGGGTTTGACGCTTTCGTTTGTCCTGCCCATGACCGCCGCGCTGCTCACCACGTCCCTCCACTCCCTGCCGCTGCTGGCGCGCGGCAAGGTGCGCGACAACTACGCGGTCGGCGACGACCGCATCCTGATGGTGGCCACCGACCGCCTGTCGGCGTTCGACGTCATCCTGGGCGAGCCCATCCCCGGCAAGGGCGCGCTGCTGACGCAGATGGCGCTGTTCTGGTTCGGCAAGCTCGAGGGCATCGTCCCGAATCACCTCACGGGCGAGGCGCCGGAGTCCGTCGTGGCGCCCGGCGAGGTCGCGCAGGTGCGCGAGCGCTCGATGCTGGTCAAGCGCCTCAAGCCGCTGCCGATCGAGGCCGTGGTGCGCGGCTACCTCGCGGGCTCGGGCTGGAAGGAATATCAGGAGAGCCAGTCGGTGTGCGGCGTCCAGCTGCCCGCCGGCCTGAAGAACGCGTCCAAGCTCCCCGAGCCCATCTTCACGCCCGCCACCAAGGCCGAGGCCGGCGAGCACGACGAGAACATCTCGTTCAAGGTCGCCAGCGCGATGATCGGCAACGAGCTGGCCAACCACGTGCGCGACGTCTCGATCGCGCTCTACGAGCGGGCCGCCGAGTACGCCCTGACCAAGGGCATCATCATCGCCGACACCAAGTTCGAGTTCGGCCTCGACGCCGACGGCACGCTGACGCTGATGGACGAGGTGCTGACGCCCGACTCCTCCCGCTACTGGCCGGTCGAAGGCTACGCCGAGGGCCAGAACCCGCCCAGCTTCGACAAGCAGTTCGTGCGCGACTGGCTCGAGTCGGTGCGCATCGACGGCCAGCCCTGGAACAAGAAGGCCCCGGCCCCGGCGATGCCGGCCGAGGTCGGCGAGCGCACCGCGGCCAAGTACCGCGAAGCGTTCGAACGCCTGGCCGGGTGATGCCCTGAACGCGCTGACGCCGTTGCTCCAGCACATGTCCCGCCTGCTCGAACGACTCGACGCGCAGATCGCCCAGGCCGAGGAGGTCTTCGAGCGCGAGTGCCTCAAGTCGAAGCGGGCGGCGGTGCTCGCGCGCCACGGCCAGTTCTCCGAGGCGCGCTTCGCGCTGCAGGGCCTGCGCTCGCAGAGCCAGCGCCTGCGCAACCCGGTGCTGGCGGCCTGGGTGGCGTTCGTCGACGGGCTGATCGAGCATTGCGAGTCGCTGTCGCCGACGGCGCGCGCCAAGTTCCAGCGCGCGTACGACCTCGCGTCGACGGCCGGCGACGCCGACCTGCACGCGCTGGCGGCCGCCTGGCTCGCGATGGCCGACTTCAACGCCAACGACGTCGACGCCACCGTCGCCCACGCGCGCGAGGCGCTGCGCCTCGCGCCGGCCACCAGCCACGCCGCCCGCGCACGCGCGGCGCTGGTCGTGGCCAGCGCCTGGCGCGTGGCCGGCGACGACGGGCGCGCCATCCCCTGGTACAAGGTGGCGCGCCAGCACGCGGCCGCCGAGGGCGACGTCTCGCTCGTGAGCGTGCTGCTGCACAACATGGCCGCCTTCCAGGCCGGCCGCATCAGCCTGGAGGGCGCGTTCGGCCGCGCCGACCTGGCCGACGCGCAGCGCGTGCTGCTGGAGGCCGAGTCCACCGGCAACTACGACGCGGGCGTCGGCAACGGCCAGCTGCTGGCCGAGGTGCCGCTGCTGCGCGCGCAGCTGATGACGGTGCTGGGCCAGTACGACGCCGCCATCTCGCTGTTCGACGCGCAGCTGCCGCGTGCCCGCGCCGAGGGCCAGGTGCACCGCGAGGCGCGCTTCCTGGCGGATGCCCTGTTCGCCGAGGTCAAGCTGGGCCGGCTCGACGAGGCCGTCAAGCGCCTGCGCGCGATCAACGCCGTGCTGCCGCTGATGACGGAGCACGACGACATCGCCGCCACCCATGCCCGCCTGGCCGTGGCCGTGCGGGCGCTCGGGCGCGCCGAGCAGGCGGACGCGCATGCCGCGCAGGCCGATGCCGCGCTGGAGGCGCACCGCGCCGAGCAGCGCCGCTGGGCGGACGCCCTGGCGGCGGTCGATTTCGAGACCTGACCCGCCCTGCGAGCCTCAGCGCGCCGCGCGCTCCCCGGGCCGTCAGCTGAGCACGGTCATGCTCAGCCGGCGGCGGTACTGGTCGACCACCGGATCCGCGCCGACGGCCGTGGCGTGGCCGGTCAGCTCCAGCCTGGGCGCGTCGGCGGCGGCCTTCTCGGCGGCGGGCTTGGGCGCCGGCTTGGTCATCAGCTCGAGGATGCCGACGTAGACCTTGCGCGCGAGCTCGTCGTGCCACGACTTGTCGCGCATCAGGATCTCGAGCAGCTCGTCCAGCGCCTGCGTGAAGGCGCCGGCGGCGAGGTACGACTGCGCCAGCTCGAAGCGGGCGTCGAAGTCGCGCTTGTTGGCGGCGATGGCGGCGGCCAGGGCGTCGTGCGAGCGCGCGCCGGCGGCCTTTTCGCAGGCGTCCAGCCAGTAGCCGATGGCGTCGAGCTTGGCGTTGGGCAGCACGCGCTGCGCCACCGGCTGGTAGGCCTGGCGCGCCTGCGCGAGCAGTTCGGGGTTGCTGCGGCTGGTCTCGATCAGCAGGCGCAGGTAGTCGTAGCGGGCGGACTCGTTGGCCGGGTCGATCGCCACGGCCTCCTGCAGCCGGGCCAGCGCGGCGTCGGTGTCGCCCTCGGCCAGCAGCGCCTCGGCGGCCTCGGCGCCGTCCTCGGCCGCCAGCTCGTCGGCGCCGGGCACGTGCTTGTCGAGGAAGGCGCGGATCTCGCCTTCGGGCAGCGCGCCGACGAAGCCGTCGACCGGCTGGCCCTGGTGGAACATCACGCAGAACGGGATCGAGCGCACGCCGAAGGCCTGGCTCAGCTGGCCGGCGATCTCGGGCTGCTCGTCGCTGTTGAGCTTGGCGAGCTTGAAGCGGCCTTCGTACGCGGTCTCGAGCTTCTCCAGGATCGGACCCAGGCTGCGGCAGGGGCCGCACCACGGCGCCCAGATGTCCAGGAGGATGGGCTGGCGCATCGAGTCCTGCAGCAGGTCGTTCTCGAAATTCTGGAGGGTGATGTCTATCATGTGGGGCTCTGCCTTGCCCCCGGCTAAAATCGTCGTTTTACCGGGAGTAGTCTTGAATAGTGCCTCGCCTTTGGTCGGCGTCGTCATGGGGTCGGCCAGCGACTGGGAAACGATGAAGGCGGCAGCCGACATTCTCGCCGAGTTCGGCATTCCCTTCGAAGCGCGCGTCGTCTCTGCACACCGCATGCCCGACGACATGTTCGCCTATGCCGAGGGCGCGGCCGGACGCGGCCTGCAGGCCATCATCGCCGGTGCCGGCGGCGCCGCGCACCTGCCCGGAATGCTGGCCGCCAAGACCACCGTGCCGGTGCTGGGCGTGCCTGCGCCCACGAAGCACCTGAGCGGGGTCGACTCGCTGCATTCCATCGTCCAGATGCCCAAGGGGATCCCGGTGGCGACGTTCGCGATCGGCGTCGCCGGCGCAGCCAACGCGGCGCTGTTCGCGGTCGCGATGCTCGCCACGCGCGACGACGCGCTGCGCGGCAAGCTCGAAGCCTTCCGCGCGAAGCAGACCGAGGCCGCCCGCGCGATGACGCAGGAGCTCAAGTGAGCGGCTCGGCCCCCCGTCGCGCGCTCCCGCCCGGCGCCACGCTCGGCGTGCTCGGCGGCGGCCAGCTGGGCCGCATGTTCGTGCACGCCGCGCAGACGCTGGGCTTCGACACGCTGGTGCTCGATCCCGACCGGCACAGCCCCGCCGGCGTCGCCGCGCACCACCAGCTGTGCGCGCCCTACGACGACGAGCGCGCGCTGGCCGAGATGGCCGGCCGCTGCGACGCCGTCACCACCGAGTTCGAGAACGTGCCGGCGCCGTCGCTGGCCGCCCTGGCGCGCGAGATCCCCGTCGCGCCGTCGGCCGACGCTGTCGCGATCTGCCAGGACCGCGCCGCCGAGAAGGCGCACTTCGGCCGCGCCGGCGTGCCGTGCGCGCCGCACGCGGTCATCGAGACCGCCGGACAGATCGCCGCCGTGCCCGACGACCTGCTGCCCGGCATCCTGAAGACGGCCCGCCTCGGCTACGACGGCAAGGGCCAGGTCACGGTGCCGGATCGCGTCGCGCTCGAGGCCGCGTGGACGCAGCTCAAGGGCGTGACCTGCGTGCTCGAGAAGCGCCTGCCGCTCGCCTACGAGCTGA
>DASQCX010000657.1:0-2607 GCA_035634455.1 Burkholderiaceae bacterium | reverse complement strand
GGCATGGCGCACCTGCTCGAGCACCTGATGTTCAAGAGCACGAAGCAGTACGCCAACGTGGGCGTGGAGCTGTCGCGGCGCGGCATGCAGTTCAACGGCAGCACCACCGACGACCGCACCAACTACTTCGAGACCTTCCCGGCCGACGCCGCGCAGCTGTCGTGGGCGCTCGGGACGGAGGCGGAGCGCATGGTGCATGCCAACGTCATCAAGAAGGATCTCGACTCCGAGATGACGGTGGTGCGCAACGAGATGGAAGCGGGCGAGAACAACCCGTTCCGCATCCTGATGGAAAAGACCAACGCCGCCGCGTTCGAGTGGCACGCGTACGGCAAGGACACCATCGGCGCGCGCTCGGACGTCGAGAACGTCAACATCCCGCACCTGCAGGCGTTCTACCGCAAGTACTACCAGCCGGACAACGCGACCCTGATCGTCGCCGGCAAGTTCGACGCCGCCAAGACGCTGACCGAGATCGCGCAGGACTTCGGCGCCATCCCCAAGCCGACGCGCGTCATCGAGCCCACCTACACCGTCGAGCCGGTGCAGGACGGCGAGCGCGAGGTCACGCTGCGCCGCGTCGGCGGCGAGCAGGACCTGTTCGTCACTTACCACGCGCCGTCGATCGCCAGCCCCGACATGCCGGCCTTCAGCGTCGTCGCCAACGCGCTCGGCGACACGCCCAACGGCCGGCTGCACAAGCGCCTGGTCGAGACGGGCAAGGCCACGCAGGCCTTCGCCTGGCCGGCGCGTCATACCGACCCGGGTACCTTCAACGCCGGCGCCGTGCTGAAGAAGGACGACGACCTCGGCGCGGCGCAGAAGATCTTCCTCGACACCATCGAGGGCGTGAAGTCGGAGCCCATCACCGCCGAGGAGCTCAAGCGCGCGCAGCTGCAGGTCGACAAGGGCTTCGACCAGCTGTTGGCCGACCCGCAGGCGCTGTGCGTCACGCTCAGCGACTACATCGCCGGCGGCGACTGGCGCCTGCTGTTCCTGCAGCGCGACCGCGTCGACGCGCTGACGGTCGACCAGGTCAACCGGGTGGCCGCGGCGTGGATCAAGCCGTCCAACCGCACGCTGGGCCGCTTCGTCCCGACGGACGCGCCGGACCGCGCACCGCATGCGGTCCGCACTGATCCGGCGACGCAGCTGGCCGGCTTCAAGCCGCGTGCGGCTGTCGCCGCCGGCGAGACCTTCGATGCCACGCCCGCCGGCATCGACCGGCGCAGCCAAGTGCTCACCCTGCCCAACGGCATGAAGCTGGCGCTGCTGCCCAAGAAGAGCAAGGGCGGCACCGTGGAGATGCGCTTCGACCTGCACTTCGGCACGCTGGAATCGCTGCGCGGCCAGCGCGCCGCCGCGGCCGCCACGGGCATCATCATCGGCACGGGAACCGAGACGAAGACGCGCGCGCAGCTGCACGACGCGTTCGCCGCGCTCAAGACCGACTGGGAGCTCAACGGCGGCACCAGCTGGGGCCACGCCTCCCTGACCACGCGGCGCGACGCGCTGATCCCGGCGCTGGAGCTGCTGGCCGAGGCGATGCGCAAGCCCTCGTTCACGCCGTCCGAGTACGAGCAGGGCGTGCGCCAGCAGGTGCAGGGCATCGAGCAGTCCGCCGAGGAGCCGGGCGGCGTCGCGGTCAACGAGCTGGCGCGCGCGCAGCAGCACTTCACGGCGGACGATCCGCGCTACACGCCGACCTTCGCCGAGTCGATCGCGGAGACGCAGGCGACGAAGCTGGACGACGCGGCCGCGTTCTACCGCAGGTTCTGGGGCGCCGAGCACGGCGACATGGCCATCGTCGGCGACTTCGACGCCGACCAGGTCAAGGCGGCCGTCACGCGGCTGTTCGGCGACTGGAAGTCGGCGCAGACCTTCGTGCGCATCGCCAACCCGGTGACCGACGTGACGGGCGCGCACCTGTCGCTGCAGCTCAAGGACAAGGCCAACGCCGTGCTGTTCGCCTCGCTGCCGCTGAAGCTGAGCGACACCGATCCCGACTACCCGGCGCTCACGCTGGCCACCCACGTGCTGGGCGGCGGCGAGTTCGGCTCGCGGCTGAACGCGCGCATCCGCCAGAAGGACGGGCTGTCGTACGGCGTCGGCGCCGGCCTGGACGCGTCATCGTTCGAGCCGACCGGCTCGATCGGCTTCGAGGCCATCTTCGCGCCGCAGAACCGGGCGCACGTGCAGTCCGACTTCGACGAGGAGCTCGCGCGCTTCGTCAAGGACGGCATCACGCCGGCCGAGCTGACGGAAGCCAAGCAGGCGATCCTCGCGGAGCGCGCGACTGCGCGCACCAGCGACGCGACCGTGGCCAGCAACTGGGTGTTCAAGCTCGACCAGGGCCGCACCTGGGCCTGGAGCGCCGACCAGGACGCGAAGCTCGCGGCGCTGACGGTCGACCAGGTCAACGCCGCGATCCGCAAGTTGATCGTGGCGGGCAAGATCAACTCGGCCGTGGCCGGCACCTTCGACGACAGGAAGTGATGGCGTCCAAGGAACTGCCCCCGCTGCCGCCTGCCGAGCCCGGCCGCTACCGCCACTACAAGGGCGGCGAGTACGAGCTCGTCGGCGTGGCGCGCCACAGCGAGACGCTGG
>DASQCX010000656.1:0-1517 GCA_035634455.1 Burkholderiaceae bacterium | reverse complement strand
ACTCCGGTCGTCGACTCCTCGCGTTGCGCATCGTCCTGGTCGCGCTGGGCCTCACCTGCCTGGCCGTCCAGCCGCTGATGACCTTCTGGCCTTCGGGCTGGACCTGGCACAGCGGCCACTCCGACTACCCGCTGATGATCGTCGGCATCTACATGACGCTGGGCGTGTTCCTGCTGCGCGCGGCGCGCGACCCGGCGGCGCACGCCAGCCTGATCTGGTTCACCGTCTGGTCCAGCCTGGTCCACGGCGGGATCATGGCGGTGCAGTCGTTCACGAGCCCCGGCCAGACGGGCCACCTGATGGGCGACGTCCCCGCGCTGCTGGTGGGCGCGGCGGCGCTGGCGGCGCTGGCGCCGCGCGCCGGCGCACCGGTGCCGGCGCTGCCCGCGCGACCCTGAGCGCGCCGCCGCCGGGCCTTGCGACGATTGCGGGGACAATCGGGGCATGGCCCTCAAAGCAACGATCCACAAGGTCCGTCTGCAGCTCGCGGACATGGACCGCAACATCTACGGCGACCACGAGCTCACGATCGCCCGCCACCCGTCCGAGACCGACGAGCGCATGCTGATGCGCGTGCTGGCGTACGCGCTCAACGTGCCGGCCGACGACGAGCACGGCGCGCTGGCGCTCGCCAAGAGCCTGTGGGACGTCGACGAGCCCGACCTCTGGCAGGTCGACCTCACCGGCCAGGTCGTCCACTGGATCGAGGTCGGCCAGCCCGACGAGCGGCGCCTGGCCAAGGCCAGCAGCCGCGCGGAGAAGGTCACCGTCTACAGCTACATCTCCAGCACGCCGATCTGGTGGGCGGCGCTGGAAGGCAAGCTGATCCGCGCGCCCAAGGTCGCCGTCTGGTCCATAGCCCCCGAGGCCTCGCAGTCGCTCGCGAAGCTGTGCGAGCGCACGATGGCCTGGCAGATCACGGTGCAGGATGGCACGGTGTGGGTGTCGGACACCGTCCACACGGTGGAGATCACGCCGAAGCTGCTGAAGGCGCGGGACGAGCGCGAGCAGTACTGAGGGAACGAATCCGGCACGCCCCGGCGGCGGATTCATCCCCGGCTTCTGACGCGGCCGCGTCGCCTCACTTGCGCGCCAGCCACACGCCCAGCACCGCCAGCGCCATGCCGGCCAGCGCGAGGCCGGTCAGCGTCTCGCCGAACATCGCCCAGGCGATCAGCGCGGTGGTGGGCGGCGTCAGGTAGAACAGGCTCGCCACGTTGACGGCGCTGCCGCTGCGGATGAGCACGTTGAGCAGGCTCACGGCGCCGAGCGACAGCACCAGCACCAGCCAGCCGAGCGCGAAGACGAAGGCGGGCGTCCAGTGCACCACCATCGTCTCGGTGCGCCAGGCCACGAGCGCGGTGACGGCGAGGCTGGGCAGGAACTGGATGACCGAGCCGGTGCGCAGGTCGAACCCGGCGCAGAAGCGCTTCTGGTACAGCGTGCCGGCCGTGATGCCCGCCAGCGCGACCACCGCCGGCAGCAGCAGTTCCGTCGCCGCGGGCCCGCCCTGGACC
>DASQCX010000655.1:0-4842 GCA_035634455.1 Burkholderiaceae bacterium | reverse complement strand
GGCCGCGGTCGCGCACGCGGCGGATCAGCTCCAGCACCATGCCGCCTTCCTTGACGCCGAGCGCGGCGGTGGGTTCGTCCATGATGACGACGTGTTTGGCGAACGCCGCCGCGCGCGCGACGGCCACGCACTGGCGCTGGCCGCCGGACAGCGTCTCGAGCGCCTGCGACATCGAGCGGATGCCCACCTTCAGCTCGGCCAGGCGCGCGACGCTCTCCTCGATCATGCGGCGCTTGTCCAGCATGCGCAGCGCGCTGCCGCGCCAGCCGGGACGGCGGATCTCGCGGCCCAGGAACAGGTTCTCGGCGATCGTCATCGCGGGCGCGACGGCGAGGTCCTGGTAGACCGTCTCGATGCCCGCGCGCCGCGCCTCGATCGGGCTGCGGAACTTCGTGACGACGCCGTCGAGCCGGATCTCGCCGGAATCGGGCACCGTCGCGCCCGACAGCGCCTTGATCAGCGAGGACTTGCCGGCGCCGTTGTCGCCGATGACGGCGAGGATCTCGCCGGCGCGCAGCTCGAAGTCGGCGCCGTCCAGCGCGGTGACCTGGCCGTAGCGCTTGACCAGCGTCCTGGCCTGCATGACGACGCGGGGTTGTGCGATGGCGTTCATGTCAGCGGGCTCCGCGGCGAGAGAGTTGGTCGGCTGTCACCGCCAGGATGACGAGGACGCCGGTGACGAGCACCTGGTAGATCGACGACACGCCCATCAGCGTCAGGCCGTTGCGGAACACGCCCACGACCAGCGCGCCCACCAGCGAGCCGATGACCACGCCGCGCCCGCCGAACAGGCTGGTGCCGCCCAGCACGACGGCGGTGATGGCGTCCAGGTTGTCGGTCTGCCCCGCGTTCGGATCGCCGACGCCGGTGCGCGCGACGCTCAGCAGCGACGCGACGCCGTACAGCATGCCGGCCACGACGTAGACGACCAGCAGCACGCGCTGCGTGGCGATGCCCACCAGCCGCGTCGCCTCGGGGTTGTTGCCCACCGCGTAGACGTGGCGGCCGGCGGCGGTCTCGCGCAGCATGAACCAGGCGAGCGCGTACAGCCCCAGCATCACGACGGTGCCCCAGGCGAACTGCGTGCTGCCGATGCCGAAGGTGTCGCCCAGCGCGGGCATCATCGGCGGCAGGTCGGTGACCGTCTGCGCGCCGGAGTACAGCTGCGTGGCCGCGAACGCGATGTTCATCGTGCCCAGCGTCACGATGAACGACGGCAGGCGGATGCGCGTGACCAGCAGCCCGTTGACCAGCCCGAACAGCGTCGTCACGCCGATGCCGCACAGGATCGCCGGCACCGGTGGCATGCCGTTGACCGCGGCGAAGCGCGTCATCACGATGCCGCCGAGCGCCATCAGCATGCCGCACGACAGGTCGATGCCGCCGGTCAGGATCACCAGCGTCTGGCCGATCGCGATCACGCCGACCACGGCCACCTGTTGCAGGATCAGCGAGAAGTTGGCGCCGGTCAGGAAGTGGTCGCTCTGGGTGGCGAAGAACGCGCTGGCGAGCACCAGCGCGATCACCGGGCCCAGCACGGCCACGCTCAGGCCCGCGGGCCAGTGCGGGCCGGGGGCGTTCGGCTTGTCCGGGGCCGCGTCCGAGGTGTGTACCGCGGCCATCTCACTTGCCCCAGCACAGCTGCGCGCCGACCTTGGAGTCCTTGCTCTCGACGCCGGCCATGGGCTTGTCGGCGATCAGCGTGACGCCCGTGTCGGTGTAGCCGCTGACCTTGGTACCCTTGGTGGCGTAGTCGACGCCCGCGGCCACGCCCAGCGCGGCCATCTTCAGCGGGTACTGCTGCGACGTGGCGGCGATCACGCCGGCCTTGACGTTGCGGATGCCGGCGCAGCCGCCGTCCACCGACACGATGATCACGCCCTTGTCCTTGCCCGCGCGCTTGAGCGCCGTGTACGCGCCCGCGGCGGCCGGCTCGTTGATGGTGTAGACGAGGTTGACGTCGGGGTTCTTCTGCAGGCAGTTCTCCATCGCCGTCTGGCCCTTGGCCTGGTCGCCGTAGCTGTCGGCCGAGCAGACGATCTCGGCGGACTTGCCCAGTTCGTTGACCTTGGCATCCGGCGCCGCCAGGCCGAAGCCCTTCATGAAGCCGTTGTGGCGCTGCGCGCCGACCGGGTGGCCGGGGAACAGGTCCAGCGTGACGATCTTGGCCGGCTTGCCGGCCAGCGCGGCCTTGGCGTATTCGCCGATCAGGATGCCGGCCTTGTAGTTGTCGGTGGCGAACAGCGCGTCGGTGGCATCCTGCGGGTCGGTGGGGCTGTCGAGCGCGATCACCATCACGCCCTTGGCGCGCGCCTTCTGGATCGCGGGAACGATGGCCTTGGAGTCGTTGGCGGTGATCAGGATCGTCTTCGCGCCGGCCGTGATCATGTTCTCGATGGCCGTGACCTGGCCGGCGTTGTCGCCGTCCTGCTTGCCGGCGGCGGTCAGCAGCTTCGCGCCGCGTTCCTTGGCCATTTGCGTGGCGCCTTCCTTCATCTTCACGAAGAACGGGTTGGTGTCGGTCTTCGTGATCAGGCCGATCACGGGCTGGTCGGCCGACAGGGCGGCGCTGGAGGCCGTCGCGAGAACGGCGGCGGCGAGCAGGGACGAGGCGAGCTTGGGCATGTTGTCTCCGGTGGTTGAGGAAGGCCGCTTCTGCGTCGGCGCGAGGTGTGGTCATCGTAAGAAGCCTTGATAAATAAATCAAGCGGACTGATTAATGGAAAACCCAGGGGCGATCGGCGGCACGGTCGAGCACGGCGGCGGCGGCGCGTCCGGCACGTCGGCGGCCGGGGCCGTCGGCGACAATCGCCCCCATGCTCCTGCGCCTGCACCACGCCGCCATCATCTGTTCCGACTACGAGGCCTCGAAGCGCTTCTACACGCAGGTGCTGGGCCTGCGCGTGATCGCCGAGCACTGGCGCGCGCCGCGCCGTTCGTGGAAGCTGGACCTCGGCCTGCCCGACGGTTCGCAGGTGGAGCTGTTCTCGTTCGAGGGCGCGCCGCCGCGGCCGTCGTACCCCGAGGCGCGCGGGCTGCGCCACCTGGCGTTCGCGGTGGCGGACGTCGCCGCCGTGAAGACGCATCTCGAGTCGCACGGCGTGAAGGTCGAGGACATCCGCGTCGACGAGTACACCGGCCGGCGCTTCACGTTCTTCGCCGATCCCGACGACCTGCCGCTGGAGGTCTACGAGGATGCTCCCGCGTCCGCGTGAAGTTCAGCGCCGCACGAACTCGCGCCGCAGCAGCCCCAGCTGCACGAGGTCGCGCCGCTCGCCCTGCCAGTAGCCCGCCTCGCGCAGCAGGCCTTCCTCGACGAAGCCGAGCTTGCGCAGCAGCGCCAGCGACGGCGTGTTGAGCGGATGCACCTGGGCCTCGATGCGGTCGACGTCCATCACGTCGAAGGCCCAGGCGTAGATCGCGCGCAGCGCCTCGGCCATGTAGCCCTGGCCCTGCGCGTGGCGCGCGAGCTCGTAGCCGGTGAGGCAGCTGCGCCAGCCGCGATTCCAGCGGAACACGCCGCAGGTGCCCAGCAGCGCGCTGCCGCGTGTCGGGCTCGCGTGCACGAGACCCCAGCGCACGCCGGGGCTGGGCAGCGCGCGCATGTTGGCGAAGCCGGCGATGACCTTCTCGGCGGCCTCGAGGTCGGCCAGCGGGTCGGTGCCGAACCACTTCATCGCCTCGCGGTCGCCGTGGATCGCGAGCAGGGCGGGCGCGTCGCTGGCGACGATCTCGCGCAGTTGCAGCCGCGGCGTCGACAGCGACGGGAACGCGCCGTCCGGCCCCAGCACGGGGACGTCGGTGGCGCGCCGCGCGGGGGGCGCAGCCTCGGGCGGGGATGCGGTGCTCATGCCGCCCCCAGACGCCACAGCGAGGTCACTTCCCGGCTGCGCGCCGCGAACAGCGGGTCGGCCGGATCGCCGGCCTTCGGGTGCGTGGGCCGCGTGTCGTGGCGCGCGACGACCCGCAGCCCGGCGCCCGCGATCCAGCGCAGCATCTCGTCGCGCGTGCGCAGGCCCAGGTGCTCGGCGAGGTCCGACATCACCAGCCAGCCCTCGCCGCCGGGCGCCAGGTGCGCGGCCAGGCCGGCGAGGAAGGCGCGCAGCATCGCGCTGTCGGGGTCGTAGACGGCGCGCTCGATGGCCGCGTTGGGCGTCGTCGGCACCCACGGCGGGTTGCAGACGACCAGCGGCGCGCGGCCGTCGGGGAACATGTCGGCCCGCACGACGCGCACCGCGTCCGCGACGCCCAGCCGCGCGAGGTTGTCGGTGGCGCAGGCGATCGCGCGCGGGTCGAGGTCGGTGGCGACGACCTGGCGCACGCCGCGGCGCGCGAGCAGGGCGGCGATCACGCCGGTGCCGGTGCCGACGTCGAACGCGAGCGACTGCGCGCCGGGCGGCAGCGGCGCTTGCGCGATGAGGTCCAGGTACTCGCCGCGCAGGGGCGAGAACACGCCGAAGTGCGGGTGGATGCGGCCGCGCAGCGCGGGCACGGCGACGCCCTTCTTGCGCCACTCGTGCGCGCCGACCAGGCCCTGCAGCTCGCGCAGCGACGCGATCGCCGGCGTGCCGTCGGGCGCGCCCCAGGCCTCGCCGATCGCGGCGCGGACGTCGGGCGCGCGGCGCAGCGCGATCGAGTGGTCGGGCTCGAACTGCAGCAGCACGCGCCCGAGCAGCGCCGCGCGCCGCGCCTGCGTCGCGCGGTGGCGCGCGAACGCGTCACGTGCGAGCGCAGCCGCGTCCGCGGGGGCGGCCGCCGGCGCGCCCTTGCGCGGCGTGTCCACGCGCGGCGGCCTGTCGACGCGGCGTCCGAGCGCCTGCAGCAGCTGGCGACCGTTGTGGA
>DASQCX010000654.1:0-2771 GCA_035634455.1 Burkholderiaceae bacterium | reverse complement strand
CGCGGAACTGCGGCGGCGAGTGCGGGTCGATGGTGACGAGCTGCAGCGAGCGCTCCTCGCGCACCTTCTCGCGCCAGGCCTGCGACCAGCCGAGATAGAAACGCTGGTCACCCGTGAGGCCGTCGATCACCGGCGCGGGCTTGCCCGCCAGCGAAAGCTGGTAGGCCTTGTAGGCGATCTGCAGGCCGGAGAGATCGGCGATGTTCTCGCCCAGCGTGAGCTTGCCGTTGACGTGCACACCCTTGATCGGCTCGTAGGCGTCGTACTGGGCGACGAGCTTGCTCGTGATCGCCTCGAAGGCCTTGCGGTCGGCCTCCGTCCACCAGTTGCGCAGGCGGCCCTCGCCGTCGAACTGGCTGCCCTCGTCGTCGAAGCCGTGGCTGATCTCGTGGCCGATCACCGCGCCGATGCCGCCGTAGTTGGCGGCGTCGTCGGCCTTCGGGTCGAAGAACGGCGGCTGCAGGATCGCGGCGGGGAACACGATCTCGTTCTTGTTGCCGTTGTAGTAGGCGTTGACGGTCTGCGGCGTCATGCCCCATTCGCCGCGGTCGACCTTCGCGCCGACGCGCACGATCTGGCGGCGGTACTCGAAGGCGTCGGCGCGGTCGCCGTTGCCGAGCGCGTCGCCGGCCCGGATCTCGAGCGCCGAGTAGTCGCGCCAGACGTCCGGGTAGCCGATCTTCACGCCGTACTTCGCGAGCTTGGCGTGCGCCTCCTTCTTGGTGGCCGGCGACATCCAGGTCAGGCCGTCGATCGACGTCGAGTACGCCTTCATCAGGTTGGCCACCAGCGCCTGCATGCGCGCCCTGTACGCCGGCGGGAAATACCGCGCCACGTACAGCTGGCCGACGGCCTCGCCCAGCGCGCCGTTGGTGCGCGCGACGCCCAGCTGCCAGCGCGGCTGCTGCGCGCTGACGCCGGACAGCGCCACGTCGTGGAACTGGAAGCTCGCATCGCGGAACGGCTTGGGCAGCACGGTCGCGACGCCGTCGAGGCGGCGCGCCTTGAGGTACAGCTTCCAGGTCTCGAGCGGCTCGGACTTCACGAGGCCCGCGAACGCCGTCACGTAGCCGGGCTGGCGCACGATGACGACCTTGCCGGGCTGCAGCTGCGACTGCGCCTCGAAGGTGTTCCAGTCGAAGCCGGGCGCGAGCGCCTCGAGTTCGGCCGGCGTCTTCGGGTTGTGCGCGAGCCGCGGGTCGCGGGTCTGCTCGCGCGGCCACTGCGCCGTCGCGATCTTGGTCTCCAGCGCGATCACCTGCGTCGCGTGGGCGGCGGCGTCGGCCTCCGAGTCGCCGGACAGCGCGAACAGCCTGCCGAGGTAGGCGGCGTAGGCTGCGCGCGCCTTCGTGAAGCGCTCGCCGTCCTTCAGGTAGTAGTCGCGATCGGGCAGGCCCAGGCCGCCCTGGCGGAAATCGGCGATGTAGACGCCGGGATCGTCGAGGTCGGGGTTGGCGTCGACCCGCAGCGGCGTCGACACCACGCCCTGCCAGTGGCCCATCAGGCCCACCAGCATGCCGGCGTCCTTGACGCTGTCCAGATCCTTCAGCGACGCCTCGACCGGCGCGAGGCCGGCCTTGTCGATCGCGGCCTCGTCCAGGAAGGCGCGGAAGTAGTCGTCGACCTTCTGCGCGTTGCTGCCCGGCGCCGGATTCGTGGACGGCAGGCCCTCGACGATCTCCCGGACGCGCTTGTCGCTGAGCTCGCGCAGGTCGATGAACGCGCCCCAGATCGCCTTGTCGGCCGGGATCTGCGTGTTCTTCACCCAGGTGCCGTTCATCGCCAGGTAGAGGTCGTCCTGCGGGCGCACGGACGAGTCCATGCCGCCGCGGTCGATGCCGGAGCCCAGCTTCGTGCTGGTGACGGTCTCGACCGTCTTCGTCGACGAGGCGGTCTCCTGCGCGTGCGCGGGCGCGAGCGTCACGCACGCGAGCGCGAGCAGGGTGAGGCGGAAGGCGGGGTGGGTCATGACGGAACCTCGTGCAACGAACGAAAGGGAAACGGCGGGCGCGCCGCGACGCGCGCCAATGGAAAAGGGCCGCGCGTTCGGCGCAGCCCTTCGAGCTTCAGGAACCGGCAATCACGGTCGGTACCTGGCGCGGCTCACCACAAGCGCAGGCGGTCGGCCGGCGCCTTCCACATCTTGTCGCCCGGCTTGGTGGCGAACGCCTCGTGGAAGCCGTCGCTGTTGATCGACGCGCCGTCCGCGCGGAACTGCGGCGGCGAGTGCGGGTTGGTGGTGACCAGGTGCAGCATCGCCTCGTCGCGGTCCTTCTCGCGCCAGACCTGCGCGAAGCCGTAGTAGAAGCGCTGCGCGCCGGTCACGCCGTCGATCACGGGCGCGGGCTGGCCGTCGAGCGAGATCTGCCAGGCCTTGTAGGCGATCTGCAGGCCCGACAGGTCGGCGATGTTCTCGCCCATCGTCAGCTTGCCCTTGACGTGCACGCCGGGCAGCGGTTCGTAGGCCGAGTACTGCGCGTCGAGCTTGCTGGTGATCGCGTCGAAGGCCTTGCGGTCGGAGGCCGTCCACCAGTTGCGCAGCTTGCCGTCGCCATCGAACTGGCTGCCCTGGTCGTCGAAGCCGTGGCTGATCTCGTGGCCGATCACCGCGCCGATCGCGCCGTAGTTGGCCGCGTCGTCGGCCTTCATGTCGAAGAACGGCGGCTGCAGGATCGCGGCCGGGAACACGATCTCGTTCTTGGTCGGGTCGTAGTAGGCGTTGACCGTCTGCGGCGTCATGCCCCACTCGGTGCGGTCGACCTTGCCGCCGT
>DASQCX010000653.1:0-1860 GCA_035634455.1 Burkholderiaceae bacterium | reverse complement strand
CAGACACTCGCCAACTTCAAGTCGGCCGCTC
Source organism: Burkholderiaceae bacterium (assembly GCA_035634455.1). Taxonomy (GTDB): domain Bacteria; phylum Pseudomonadota; class Gammaproteobacteria; order Burkholderiales; family Burkholderiaceae_C; genus Scleromatobacter. The sequence continues at coordinate 1,829 of DASQCX010000653.1, read as the reverse complement.
CGGGCGACGCGCGGCTGGGTGCCTTCGAGCAACGCCTGTACGCGGCCGAAGTGTCGAAGGCGCTCAACGACGGCAACCTCGAGCGCGCTGCGCAGTACGTGCGTCAGGCGCAGCAGTCGACCGCCATACCCGCCGCAGAGATCGCGCGCTGGCGCGCGGACATCGCCCGGCGGCAGGACGACGCGAAGGCGCAGCGCCTTGCGGACCTGGCCGAGGGGCGCATCCGTGAAGGCCGGCTCACCGACTCCGACGACGGCGCCAGGGCTTACCTGCTGCAGCTGCAGGCCGCGGCGCCGGCCAACGCCAACACGCAGCGCGTTACCCGCGATCTGATTGCCGCCGATCTTCGCAAGGCGCGCGATGCCGCCATGGCGCGCAACTCCGTCGAACAGGATCGCTGGCTCGGTGAGGCGCGGGCGGTCGGCATGAAGCCGGCCGAAGCCGCGGCCTTCCAGCGCGAGGTGGCCGGCGCTCGACAGAGAGCCGTCCAGGCCGATAACGATCGGTTGGCGCAACTGGCCCGCGACCGCTTGCGTGATGGTCGTCTGACCGACCCCGCCCAGGACAGCGCCGCCTGGTACCTGACGCAGCTGCAGACGGCGGATGCCGGCAGCGCCGCGCTCGCCGATGCGAGTCGCGATCTTGCCGGGAAGCTTCTCGAGCGCGCCCGCAGCGCCTTGCTGGCCGGCCGGCCTGCCGACGCCGACCTCGCCCAGGCGCGGCGCTGGGGTGCGGACCCGAGAGACATCGCCGCCGTGCAGCAGCTGCAGGCGCTCAAGTCGGGCGCCGCCGCCGTCGACCCGGCCACCCTCATCGCCAGTCTCAAACGGGTGCGGGCGACGCCGCCGGACTATCCGCTGGCGGCGATGACACAGCGGATCGCCGGCAGCGTCACGCTCGAATACACCGTCGACACCCGCGGCGAGCCGCGTGACATCCACGTGGTGGAGGCGACGCCGCCGGGGGTGTTCGATCAGTCGGCGATCAACGCTGTGAAGCGCTGGCGCTATGCACCCATGACCGTCAAGGGCAGCGCCGTCGATGTCCCCGGGGTACGGACACGCGTGCGCTTCGAACTGCCCAAATAACCGCGAGACTCGCCAAGATGAGCGTTGCAGGCACAGAGCGTCGCCGTCACCTGGTCACCGCCGTCATCGGTACGGTGCTGATGCTTTTCATGGGGACCGTGTTGCTGCTCGGCTTCCGGTTCGCCACGCAGATGCGCACCAACATCATCGCGCTGCAGACGGCGAGCACGCTGCAGAACTACCCCGAGGAGATCTCGCACCAGCTGAACGCTCTGCGCGACAGGCTCGAGGTGCGCGCGTACTCCGGCCAGGCGCTCTCCGACCTGCAGGGCACCGTCGCACGCTTCGAACACGAGCTGCGCGTTCTTTCCGCCTCGGTCGATGCGGACTCGCCGCAGCTCGGCCACGCCCTGCTGCTGTGGCACCAGTACGCGCCGGTGCTCGACCCGGTGGTCACTTTCAACGGCCAGCCCTACGTCGATTCCGACACCGCCGGCAGCTCGCTGTCGCGCGAGGGACGTGAGCACTATGCGGCGGTGAAGCGCGCGCAGCTGTTCGCCAGCGAGAATGCCCGGCCACTGCAGACGCAGCTCGCGAACCTGGCGACGAGTCTGCAGCACACCAGCTCCGATGCCGCGACCCGGTTGCGCGCGCTGCTGATGGGTGGTGTCTTCGCGGCGCTGGTGCTGGCGGCGGTCGCCGCGTACTTCCAGCTGTCGCGCGCGCGTCACGAGCGTGTCGCCCGCGAGGCGCGGGAGCAGACCCGCGACATCCTCAAGACGGTGCGCGAGGGTTTCTTCC
>DASQCX010000652.1:0-3281 GCA_035634455.1 Burkholderiaceae bacterium | reverse complement strand
GGGGATGGCCTGCTGGTTCGGCGCCGCGCCCGTGTAGAACACGTTCTTGCTCAGCTCCTCGCCCTCGTACTGCACCGGGTAGAACAGCAGGCTGTTGAGCTCCTCGAACACCGGTAGCACCGACTTGCGCGACACGCTCGTCCAGCAGCCGAACACCACGGCCACCTTGTCCTGCGTGACCAGCTGGCGCGCCTTCTCGGCGAACAGCGGCCAGTTGGAGGCCGGGTCGACCACCACCGGCTCGAGCTGCTTGCCCAGCACGCCGCCCTTGGCGTTGATCTCGGCGATCGTCATCAGCGCGGTGTCCTTCAACACCGTCTCCGAGATCGCCATGGTTCCGGACAGCGAATGCAGGACGCCGACCTTGATGGTGTCGGCGGCCTGGGCCGGCGCCATCGCGGTCAGGGTGGCGAGTGCGGCAAGCGCACCGAGGGTCAGGCCGAAGCCGCGGCGGGAAGTCGTCATGCTCGAAATGCTCCTGGAGGCATCCCCTGCAACCGGGGGACGATGAGCGAAGAATAGGCAGCGCCGCCGCGCGGCGATATACGACACATGCCGTACCCCACCTGCCCTGGCGCAGCCCCGGAGCGCATCGCGGCACGGGTCCCCGGCGCTACCCACGCGGGCCGCAGTGTCATGTCGCGGCAGGCCTCCCGACAAGCCGCGAATCGCTACGCTCGGGTCTTCCGACGCTGGCCTCCCCGCTGCCATGACCCGATCCATCGCCGACCTCCTCACCGACCTGCAGGCCTTCGCGCCCACCGGCGACGGCGCGGACAACGTGCACCGGCTCAACGAGCTGCTCGCCGGCTTCGCCGCCCTGCCCGGCTGCGAGCGCGTCGTCCCCGAACTGCTGGCCCTGATGGAGCGCTTCCCGCAGGCCGACTTCGGCACCCCGGGCCCGCTGGTGCACGCGCTGGAATGCCAGCCCGGGTATCCGGAACAGCTGGCCGCCTCGCTGGAACGCCAGCCCACCGAACTCGGCGCCTGGATGGCCAACCGGCTGCTGAACTCGCGGCTGCCGCGCGACGAGCGCAGCGCCTGGCTGCGCCGCCTCACCGCCGTGGCCTCGCACCCGAAGGCCGCTGCCGGCGTGCGCGACTCGGCGATCCGCTTCCTCGATTTCCAGGCGAGCCGGCAGAGCGCCTGGAGCTAGCGCCTGCGCATCAGCTCCGGCAGCGTCCCGAGCACGCGCGACGCTGCGGCAGTCCGCGTCTCGACGCCCAGCTTCTCGAACACGTGCTCCAGGTGCTTGGTGATGGTCCGGGGGCGCGTGCCGAGGATGTCGCCGATGTCGCGGTTGGTCTTGCCCTGCGCCACCCAGTACAGCACCTCGGCCTCGCGCGCCGTCAGCCGGAACTGCAGCGACAGCGCCTCGATCGCGGCGCCGTTGCTGCTCTCGGTCAGCACCAGCAGCCACTCGTCCTCGGCGCTGGCGGGGTGCAGGCTGCAGTGCAGGCGCTGCGTGCCGGTGACGCAGGTCCAGGTGTCCGGGATCTCGCCCGCGTCCGCGTCCGCGCCCGTGCGCGTGACGCGCGCCCGCACCCAGTCGCACAGGCTCGCGGGCGCGTGCAGCGGCGCGACGACGCCGGCCGCCGCGCCGGCGATGGGCGCGGCGGCGGCGCCCGCGCCGAAGTGGCGCTTCATCAGGTCGCGCGCCAGCGGCGTCTGCCAAAGCACGCGGCCGTCCTCGGGGCGCAGCGCGATCGAGGCGTGGCCGAAGGCGTCGAGCGCGTTGCGCGCCTGGCGCGCCTGGCGCGCGCTCTGCAGGTGCGCCGCGATGCGCGCGACGACCTCGCGCGGCCGCACCGGCTTGGAGACGTAATCGACGCCGCCCGCCGCGAACGCCGCGAGCACGTGCTCGGTGTCGGTCAGCGCGGTCATGAAGACGATCGGGATGGGCGCGGTCGCCTCGTCGGCCTTCAGGCGCCGTGCCACCTCGAAGCCGTCCATGCCGGGCATCAGCGCGTCCAGCAGCACGATGTCGGGCAAGGACTGCGCGGCGCGCGCGATCGCGCTCGCGCCGTCGGTGGCCACCAGCACCGTGTAGCCGGACTCGTCGAGCGCGTCGTGCAGCACCGCCAGGTTGTCCGGGATGTCGTCGACGATCAGCACGACGCCCGCGCCCGGCGCCGCCGCGTCCAGGCCCGCCGACGCCTGCAGCCACTCAGCCATGCGACACCTCGCGCACGCGCAGGGCCTGCGCGATGTCGGCGGCCATCGCGTCGAGCTGGAAGCGGCTCGCGAGGCCGCGCAGGCGCTGCGTGAAGCCGACGCAGGCGGGCTCGGTGGCGTCGATGTGGTCGAGCCAGCGATGGATGCCCCGCGGGTAGCCGACGCGCACCTGTTCCGCGAGCGCGCGCAGCGACGCGAGCGCCGGCAGGGCCGCGCCGACGTCGGGCGTCAGGGCGGGCGCGGGCAGCACGGGCGCCGGGTCGCTGGTCCATTCGAGCGCCAGCGCGCGGCCCAGCCAGTCCAGCAGCTCCTCGCCGCGCACCGGCTTGAGCACGTAGTCGTCGGCCGCGATGCCCAGGTCGTTGTCCAGCCGGCGGTCGAACGCGTTGGCCGACACGATGGCCACCGGCGCGTCGCCCAGCCCCTCGGCGCGCAGCCGGCGCAGCGTCTCCCAGCCGTCGATGCCGGGCATCGCCAGATCCAGCAGGATCGCGTCGGGCGCCGCGTCCGCCGGCAGGCCGCGCAGCAGCCGCAGCGCCTCCTCGCCGGACGCGGCCTGCAGCACCTGGAAGCCGACCGGCTCCAGCAACTGTCGCAGCAGGTCGCGGTCGACCTCCTCGTTGTCGACCGCCAGCACGCGCCGGCGCGCGCCGGCATAGCCCGATCGACGCCGCGCGCCCGGCGCGCCGGCCGCGGCGCCCGCGCGCTGCTCCGCGAGGAACAGCACGATGCGAAAGCACGTGCCCGCGCCCGGCGTGCTGCGCACCGTCATCTCGCCGCCCATCAGGTCGGTGAGCATCCTGGCGATCGTCAGGCCCAGGCCGGTGCCGCCGTCGGCCGCGCCGCCGCGCGCGAAGGGCTCGAAGACGCGCTCGAGGTCCGCCGCGGCGATACCCGGGCCCGTGTCCTCGATCTCGAACGACGCGATCTCGCGCGCGTGGCGGATGCGCAGCGTCACCTCGCCGCGCTCGGTGAACTTGACCGCGTTGCCGGCGAGGTTGAGCAGCACCTGTCGCACCAGGCGCGAATCGCCGACGACGGCGGCAGGAAGCTGCGGGTCGACGAAGCTCGCCACCGCGATCCCCTTCGCATGCGCGGCGATCGCG
>DASQCX010000651.1:0-2330 GCA_035634455.1 Burkholderiaceae bacterium | reverse complement strand
CTGGGCCAGCTGGAACTCGCCGTAGAAGTCGCACTCGTTGCCCAGGCGGTACTTGAGCGGGCCGATGCCGTAGCACTGGCGCGACTTGCCTGAGACGTCGGTGGCCGCGGGGCCGCCGCGCAGGTAGCCGGTCCAGTCGACCGCGTGGGCGGCGTTGGCGGCCATCAGCGCGCCGCACGCGGCGGCGAGGCGGGCGATCCGATAGGGGGTGGGGTGTGGCATGCGTGCGTCTCCTGAAGTTGTGGTGTCCCGCGCGGCGATCCGGGTCCACGGCCGCGCGAGTGCCGCCAGCGTAGGAATGCGCGCCCGTCGGCGCTGCTACTGGAGCGTCCGATCCCGATACCGTGTTGCAGCCGGGTGCCGGGGTTTTCCCGTCCCGCGCAGAGATCGGCGGCGCGCCCGGGACCGGCGTTTCTCGATACTTTGATGCCAGGTGCCCGGCGTCCAGCGTCGCGCCAATCCCGGCGCGCATGCCTCATCCAAAGGGAAAACCCTCGAAGTCGCGCGCAAGAGAGTATCGGCATTCGTGCTCGAAGTACCACGCGGCCACGCGTGGAATGCCGACACTGGCGCCGTGCCGCATCCGACGGCGCTTCACGAAAATACAGGAGACATATGACGCGCAAACCTCTTCCGGCCCTGGGCCTGACCTTGGCCGTGTCTCTCGGCGTGACCGCGCCGCTGGCAGCGAACGCAACCGACATCGTGGTGGCCACCGTGAACAACGGCCACATGATCGAGATGCAGAAGCTCACCCACTTCTTCGAGCAGGCGAACCCGGACATCCACGTGAAATGGGTGACGCTGGAGGAGGGCGTGCTGCGCCAGCGCGTGACCACCGACATCGCCACTCGCGGCGGCCAGTTCGACGTGATGACGATCGGCATGTACGAGACGCCGATCTGGGGCCGGAAGGGCTGGCTGCAGGAGATCAAGCCCGACGCCACCTACGACGTCGACGACCTGCTGCCCGCGATCCGCAGCGGCCTGTCGGCCGACGGCAAGCTGTACGCGGCCCCGTTCTACGGCGAGAGCTCGATGCTGATGTACCGCAGCGACCTCGCGCAGAAGGCCGGCGTCACGTTCGCCGAGCGCCCGACCTGGGACCAGGTGCGCGACGCCGCCGCCAAGATGAACGACCCCAAGGCCGGCGTCTACGGCATCTGCCTGCGCGGCAAGCCGGGCTGGGGCGACAACATGGCCTTCATCACCACCCTGGTCAACGCGTACGGCGGCCAGTGGTTCGACATGTCGTGGAAGCCGCAGCTGGAGTCCAAGCCCTGGCACGACGCGGTCGCGTTCTACGTCGACCTGCTGAAGAAGTACGGCCCGCCCGGCTCGTCGGCCAACAGCTTCAACGAGATTCTCGCGCTCTACAACGAAGGCAAGTGCGGCATGTGGGTGGACGCGACGATCGCGGCGTCGTTCATCACCGATCCGAAGCAGAGCAAGGTCGCCGACAAGGTCGCGTTCGCGCAGGCGCCGCAGCAGGTGACCGCCAAGGGCGCGAACTGGCTGTGGGCGTGGGCCCTGGCGGTGCCGGCCAGCAGCAAGAACGCGGCCGCGGCGCAGAAGTTCGTCAACTGGGCGACGTCCAAGGCCTACATCGAGCTGGTCGCCAAGGAAGAGGGCTGGGCCCACGTGCCGACCGGGACGCGCAAGTCGACCTACGCGAACGCGCAGTTCGTCGCCGCCGCGAAGTTCGCGCCGGCCGAGGAGAAGGCGCTCGCCAGCGCCAACCCGCTCGATTCGACGCTGCCCAAGAGCCCTTACACCGGCGTGCAGTTCGCCACGATCCCCGAGTTCCAGTCCATCGGCGTGACCGTGGGCCAGCAGATGAGCGCGGCGCTCGCCGGCAAGGAGTCGGTCGACACGGCGCTCAAGGCCTCGCAAACCGCCGCCGAACGCGAGCTGACCAAGAGCGGCCGCCTGAAGTGAGCGCCTGACGCGCGGCCCCGCGGCGCGCCCGCCGCGCCGCCGCCGGCCGCGCCATTCCCTGCTTCCTGTCGAAGGCCTGCCATGAGATCACTCGCCCGGCTGCTGCTCGCGCCCGCCGTCGGCTCGCTCTTCCTGTGGATGATCGTGCCGCTGGCGATGACCCTGTACTTCTCGGTCATCCGCTACAACCTGATGGAGCCCGGCGAGCACGCGTTCGGCCTGGAGAACTTCCGCTTCTTCGTCACCGACCCGTCGTTCGGCACGGCCATCCTCAACACGCTGCTGCTGCTGGGCAGCGTCATCGTCATCACGGTGGTGCTGGGCGTGCTGATCGCGCTGCTGGTCAACGAGCCCTTCCCGGGCCAGGGCGTGGTGCGCGTGCTGCTGATCTC
>DASQCX010000650.1:0-4404 GCA_035634455.1 Burkholderiaceae bacterium | reverse complement strand
CCCCCTACCGGGTTTGAAGCCCGGGCGCACCACCGGGTGCGATTGCCTTCCTGTGCGAATCGATTCTAGGGTCGCGCGGCCGGCTCCCGCGGCGCGTCGAACGCCGGTTCCGCGATGACGATGCGCGCGTCGCCGATGCGGCGCGTGACGCCCGTGCGGTCCAGAAACTCCAGCACCTGGATCGCCCGCTTGCGGCCCAGGCCGGTGGCCTCCTTGAAGGCGACGGCGCGCACGCCCGCGCGGCCCGCGGTCGACGCCAGGCCCGCAAGCGTCGCCGCCAACGACTGCAGCGCCGACGGCGCAAAGAACAGGTCCTTGACCACCTGCCACGCGCGGCCCTGGCGCGCCAGCCGGCGCATCAGCGCGCGCACCCGCTCCTCCGGCAGGCCTTCGCGCGCCGCCAGCTCGCGCACCCACGGCGGATCGACGGGCCCGGACGACAGGCGGGCGAGCAGCCGCGCCGCGAGCGCCTCGTCCTCCGCGGACAGCGCGCTCGCGTGCGACGGCAGGTGCAGCCAGGCGCCGCCGGCCGCGACGGCGCCGTCGCGCAGCAGCGCGTCCAGCACGCCGCGCCACAGCGCGTCGCCGGCGCCGCCGTCGGACGTCAGGCCGGCCATGCGGCGCAGGCGCGCGGCGTTGACGCCGGGCTCGTCGGGGCTGGCGGCGTGGAAGCGCTCGAGCGCGTCCAGCACCTGGCGTGCCGCCGTCTCCCAGGCGGCGTCGGACAGCAGCAGGACGTCATCCTGCGCCAGCGGCAGCTCGCGCACGCCGGCGCCACCGTGCGTGCCGGCGCGAGTGGGGCCAAGCAACAGCGCGAGGCGCGAGCGCGCCAGGCCGGCCGGCGACGCCGCGACCAGCGCCGCGATCGCGCCGCCCGCCTGCACGCCCTCCAGCGCATCCAGCCACGCCGCACGCTCGCGGCTGCGCCGCCGCCGCTCCGGCGCGCAGGGATCGAGCACCACGCCGCCGCCGATCGTGGCGCTGGCCTGCGCGTTGCGCGCGACGAAGCGGTCGCCGGCCAGCGCGAAGACGGGCTCGTCGAACACGAGCTGCACGCGCGCCTCCGCGCCCGACGCGACGCGCTCGGCATCCAGCGGCACCGCGTGCGCCATGCAGTGCGCGGCGCCCAGGTGCACGTGCAGCGGCGCCCACATCGCCAGCGGCGGCGCCCCGGGCAGCAGGCGCAGGCGGACGTCGACGCGGCGCACCGGCTCGCACAGCGCGTCGGCCAGGATCCAGTCGCCGCGCGCGATCGCCGCGCGCTCGATGCCCGCGAGCTGCAGGGCGCAGCGCTGGCCGCTGACGCCTTCATCGGCCACGCGGCCCTGCGCGTGGAGGCCGCGCACGCGCACCGCCTCGCCGCTGGCCGAGTGGCGCAGCACGTCGCCGACCGCGACGCGCCCGCCGAACACCGCGCCCGTGACGATGGTGCCCTGGCCCGCCAGCGTGAACACGCGGTCGATCGCGAGGCGGAACGGGCCGTCGTGGGCACGCGGCGGATGCGCGAGCGCCAGCGCTTCGAGATGCGCGCGCAGCGCGGCGACGCCCGCATCGCCGGCATGCGTCGCCGCCGTCTCGAAACTCGCCTCGCGCGCGAGGCCGGCCGCATCGACCAGCGCCGCGACCTCCGCGCGCACCTGCGCCACGCGCTCGCCCGGCACGCGGTCGATCTTGGTCAGCACCGGCGTGACGCAGCGCACGCCCAGCAGCTGCACGATCGCGAGGTGCTCGCGCGTCTGCGGCATCACGCCGTCGTCGGCCGCCACCACCAGCAGCGCATGGTCCAGGCCGGCCGCACCCGCAGCCATGGTGTGGACGAAGCGCTCGTGGCCCGGCACGTCGACGACGCCCAGCACGCCGCCGCCCGGCAGCGGCGTGTAGGCGTAGCCCAGCTCGATGGAGATGCCGCGTGCCTTCTCTTCCTTCAGCCGGTCGGTGTCCACGCCGGTGAGCGCGCGCACCAGCGTCGTCTTGCCGTGGTCGACGTGGCCGGCGGTGCCGACGATCATGCGGCGAGCGCTTGCGCCAGCGCGGGCAGCTGCGCGACGAACGCGGGCTCGTCGGACTCTTCCAGGCAGCGCAGGTCCAGCCACAGCGCGTCGTCGGCGACGCGGCCGATGACCGGCCGCGGCAGCCCGCGCAGCGCCGCTTCGAGTCGCGCCAGCATGCGTCCCGCGCGGCGCACGCCCGGGCGCAGCGCGAGGCCGGCGCTGGGCAGCAGGTCGACCGGCAGCGCACCGCTGCCGATCTGGCTCAGCATCGCGGCCGGCTGCGCGGTGCAGGCGTCGCCGACGGCGGCCTGCAGCGGCGCGGCCAGCCGCTGCGCCTGCGCCAGCATCGCGGCCTGCGGGCGCGTCAGCAGCCGCAGCGCGGGCAGGCGCTCGGGCAGCAGCTCGGGCGCGCGGTACAGCGCCAGCACCGGCTCCAGCGCGGCCAGCGTGAGCTTGCCCACGCGCAGCGCGCGCTTGAGCGGGCTCCTGCGGATCTTCGCGACCAGGTCGCGCCGGCCGACGATCAGCCCGGCCTGCGGCCCGCCCAGCAGCTTGTCGCCGCTGAAGGTGACGACGCCCGCGCCGGCCGCGACCGTCTCCTGCACCGTCGCCTCGCGCGGCAGGCCCCAGCGCGAGAGGTCGACCAGCGACCCGCTGCCCAGGTCGACCACCAGCGGCACGCCGCGCGCCGCGCCGATCGCGGCGACCTCGGCATCGGGCACGCTGGCCGTGAAGCCGGTGACGGCGTAGTTGCTGCAATGCACCTTCATCAGCAGCGCGGTGCGCGAGTTGATCGCGTTCTCGTAGTCGCGGGCATGGGTGCGGTTCGTGGTGCCGACCTCGACGAGCCTGGCCCGCGCGCGGGCCATGATGTCGGGGATGCGGAACGCGCCGCCGATCTCCACCAGCTCGCCGCGCGAGACGACGACCTCCTTGCGCGCGGCCAGCGCATCGAGCGTGAGCAGCACCGCGGCGGCGTTGTTGTTGACGACGGTCGCGGCTTCGGCGCCCGTGAGCTCGCACAGCAGCGCCTCGACCAGCGTGTCGCGCTCGCCGCGGCCGCCGGTGGCCAGGTCGTACTCGAGGTTGGCCGGCGCGGTCAGCGCCCGCGCGACGGCCTGCACCGCGGACTCGGGCAGCGTCGCGCGGCCGAGGTTGGTGTGCAGCACGGTGCCGGTGAGGTTGAAGACGGCGCGCAGGCGCGACGCGTTGCGGCGGGCGAGCGCGGCCTCGACGCCGGCCGCGATCGCGGGCGCGGCCAGCGTCGCGTCGGCGATCGCCGCGCCGGCGCGCAAAGCCTCGCGCAGGCGATCGAGCTCGGCGCGCAGCGCGTCGGTGGCCTGCGTCGCGCCCCAGGCGGCGAGCACCGGCGCGAAGGCCGCGTCCTTGAGCAGGCGGTCGACCGCGGGCAGCCGGCGCGCCGCGGCGGCGGGATCGAGCCGGTCGTTCACGCCGGCTCCGCGCGCGGCAGCGCGAGCAGCGGGTTGCCGCTGGCGCGCAGGTAGGGCGTGTCGGACAGCAGCAGGTCCAGCGCCAGCGTGGCGAGGTCGTCGGCCAGCGGCTCGGCGAGCGGATCCTTCTCCTGGTCGACCTGCTTGCGATACGTGTGGCAGCTGTCGCAGGTCTCGGCGAGCACGGCCGGCTGGCCCTCGATGCCGCGGTAGCGCACGCCGCGCGTCGATTCGCAGTGGCTGCACTTGACGCGCACCAGGTGCCATTCGGTGGCGCACAGGCCGCAGTGCAGGTAGCGATGGCCGCCCGCCGCGCCGCCGATGCGCAGCACGCTCGCCACCGGCGCGCTGCCGCAGACCGGGCAGACGGTGACGGGCTCGACGGCGGGGACGTCATGCTCGGCCAAGCCCGCGGCGCGGCCCGCGAACGCGACCTGCAGCGCGGCCATCAGCAGCGGGCGCGCGGCGAGTTCGTCTGACGCATCGTCGTCGCGCAGCGCGGCACGGGCGCGGTCGTCGAGCGCGGCGGCGTCCAGCGCGCGCAGCGAACGCGCGGTGTCGAGCAGCGGCGGCGGCAGCGCGCCGTCCGCGATCACCGCGGCCAGCAGCAGGCCCAGCGCGTCGCGCCAGCCGGCGTCCAGCGACTCGGCGGGATCGACGACCGGCATGCCGCTGGCCAGCGCGCGTTCGACGGCGAGCGCGTCGACCGGCGTCGCCGGCACGCGGGCCGCCGCCTGCGCCTGCACATCGCACAGCAGCGCGGCGAAGCGCAGGTAGTCGCGCAAGGGGTGCTCGTCCGTCGCGAGCTGGCGCAGGCGGCGCGCGCGGTCGGCGAACAGCGTGGCCGGCTCGGGCAGGCGCACGCGCGGGAACTCGATGCGGTCGAGCGCCTCGATCTCGCCGGGCTGGAGGATGCGTTGCAAGCGTCGTCTCCCTGTGTGGCGGCCACGCTTGCCGGGCCG
>DASQCX010000649.1:0-3083 GCA_035634455.1 Burkholderiaceae bacterium | reverse complement strand
CATCGCCGGCGACGGCATCGGCCCGGAGATCGTCGACGCGACGCTGGCGGTGCTGGAGGCGCTGGGCGATCCCTTCGACTGGGATCGCCAGGCGGCCGGCCTCGCGGGCGTGTCCGCGCACGGCGATCCGCTCCCCGCCGTCACGCTGGAAAGCATCCGGCGGACCCGGCTCGCGCTCAAGGGGCCGCTGGAAACGCCCAGCGGCGGCGGGTTCCGGTCGTCCAACGTCCGGCTGCGCGAGGAATTCAAGCTCTACGCGAACCTGCGTCCCGCGGCCACCCTCATCCCCGGCGGCCGCTTCGACGACATCGACCTGGTGGTCGTGCGCGAGAACCTGGAGGGCCTCTACATCGGGCACGAGCACTACGTGCAGATCGACGACGACCCGCACGCCGTCGCGATCGCCACCGGGATCAACACGCGCGCGGGCAGCCGGCGCCTGCTCCGGTTCGCGTTCGACCAGGCCGTGGCGATGCGGCGCCGCAAGGTCAGCATCGTCCACAAGGCCAACATCATGAAGGCGCTGACCGGCATCTTCCTGGAGACCGCGCGCGATCTCTACGACAGCGAGTACCGCGGGAAGTTCGAGCTCGACACCGTCATCATCGACGCCTGCGCGATGAAGCTGGTGACCAATCCCTGGCAGTTCGACATGCTGGTGACCACCAACCTCTTCGGCGACATCCTCTCGGACCTGGTGGCGGGCCTCGTCGGCGGACTCGGCATGGCGCCGGGCGCGAACATCGGCGCGGACGCGGCGATCTTCGAGGCGGTGCACGGGTCCGCGCCGGACATCGCGGGGCAGGGCGTCGCCAATCCGACGGCGCTGCTGCTTGCGGCGGGGCTGATGCTCGACCACGTCGGGCTGCGCGAGCAGGCGGACCGGCTGCGCGCGGCATTGCGGGACACGCTGGTCGTCGATGCGATCAGGACGCGCGATCTGGGCGGCACGGCGGGAACCCGGGAGTTCACGCAGGCGCTGGTGCGCCGCATCCGGAACGCCTGAGCGCGCCTCGACGTCGGGTGGCCGCCCGGGCCGCCGTCAGAGGCCGTCCGAACCGAGCCGCGCCTTCAGTCCCGCCTCGACCACGCTGACGAACGCGCGCACCGCGGGCGAGGATCTCGCGGTGCGGGCGTAGAGCGCGAAGATGCCGATGTCGGGCGTCACCGCCCAATCGCGCAGCACGCGCCGCAGCCGGCCGGCGCGCACCTCGTCGCGCAGCATGAACGCCGGCAGCACGGTGAGTCCCAGGCCGTCGCGCGCGGCCTGGAGCAGCACGTCGCCGTTGTTCGAGCAGACCGGGCCGCGCGCCATGACGCTGACGACGGCGTCCCTGGCGGCCGCCTCCGGTGCCGCGGGCCGGAACTGCCAGGCCGGCGCCGTGCCCGGGTCGCCGTAGTGCAGGCAGGCGTGCCGGGCCAGGTCGGCGGGCCGCGCGGGCAGGCCGACGGCCTTCAGGTAGGCGGGCGCCGCGACCAGCCAGCGCGGCGCCGTCGCCAGGGGAACGGCCACCAGGTCCAGATGCTCGGGCAGCTGCGCGACGCGCAGCGTCACGTCGGCGCCGCTGGTGGCGGGGTCGACGAACTGGTCGTCCAGGTCCAGCCGCAGCTGCACCTCGGGGTAGGCCGCGTGGAAGGTGGGCAGCAGGGGGGCGAGGTAGCGCTGGCTGAAGCTCATGGGGGCGTTCACCCGCAAGGTGCCGCGCGGCGTCGTCGCCAGGCTGCGCAGCTCGCTCATCGTCTCGTCGACGAGGCCCACGATGGTCTGCGCCCGGCCGAACAGCGCCTCGCCGGCGCTCGTGAGCGTGACGCGGCGCGTGCTGCGGGTGAACAGCGTGGTGCCGAGCTCGGCCTCGAGCCCGGCGATCTGCTTGGAGATCTGGTCGCGCGCCAGGTCCAGCTTGCGCGCCGCGGCCGAGAAGCTGGCGAGGCGGGCGGCTTCGACGAAGGCGCGCAGGGGACTGAGCCGGTCCATGCAGGCCATTGTCTTCGATTTGCAGACAACCCCTTGCCATTCCGACGTCTTCCGGCCGCGATTGCCGCCGAGAACAATGCGACGCCAAGGACGCAGACGCGCCCTGCCAACCGACAGGAGCCCTCCCATGAGCAACCCCAAGCTCGACGTGCTGACCCCGCAGAACTCCCAGCTCGTCTTCATCGACCAGCAGCCGCAGATGGCCTTCGGCGTGCAGTCCATCGACCGGCAGACGCTGAAGAACAACGTCGTGGCGCTGGCCAAGGCCGGCAAGGCCTTCGGCATCCCGACCACCATCACGACGGTGGAGACGCTGAGCTTCTCGGGCCCGACCTACCCTGAACTGCTCGCGGTGTTTCCCGAGGCGCCGCTGCTGGAGCGCTCGTCGATGAACTCCTGGGACGACCAGAAGGTGCGCGACGCCCTGGCCGTCAACGCCCGCCAGGGCCGCAGGAAGGTCGTGGTCTCCGGCCTGTGGACGGAGGTCTGCAACCTGACCTTCGCGCTGTCCGCGATGAAGGACACCGACTACGAGATCTACATGGTGGCCGACGCCAGCGGCGGCACCAGCAAGGAGGCCCACGACTACGCGATGCAGCGCATGATCCAGGCCGGCGTCGTCCCCGTCACCTGGCAGCAGGTGCTGCTCGAATGGCAGCGCGACTGGGCGCGCAAGGACACCTACGACGCCACCATCGGCATCGTGCGCGAGCACAGCGGCGCCTACGGCATGGGCGTGGACTACGCTTACACGATGGTGCACAAGGCGCCGGAGCGCGTCGCCCACGGCGCGACGCTGGCCCCCCAGCCGGCCAAGTGATGCCACGACACCGTCGATGAACGGAAAGGACGCCGCATGAACGCCGCCGATCTCATCATCCACAACGCCCGCATCACGACGCTGGATCGCAGCCAGCCCGAGGCGAGCGCGCTGGCCGTCCAGGACGGCCGGTTCACGGCGGTGGGCGCGGACGCCGACGTGCTGCGCCTCGCCCGCGGCGCCGGCACCCGGGTCATCGACGCGCGCGGCCGCCGCATCGTCCCGGGCCTCATCGACAGCCACACGCACCTGATCCGCGGCGGGCTGAACTTCAACCTCGAGTTGCGC
>DASQCX010000648.1:0-5512 GCA_035634455.1 Burkholderiaceae bacterium | reverse complement strand
GCTTCTTCTCGCATGACCTGAGCAAGGTCGGCTGCGAACTCGGCATCCGGGGCTACTCCGACCGCGTGTCGTTCGGCCGCAAGTGGTGGAAGTTCGACCTGCCGCGCAACTGGAGGAACTTCACCCGGGCCACGTTGGAGGACGTCTGCCTGAACCAGTGGTACTCCATCCACGAAGCGATCCTGCAGCGCGGCGTCTGCACCCTGCGCGTGTCCTTCGAGGACTTCGTCGCCGACCCCGCCTCGGTGCTGAAGCGGGTCACGGACCATCTGGGGCTGCCCGCCATCGCGCTCCCCGGCGCGCTGCCCGTCAAGATGGCGACGGACCCGCCGCAGCCCCGTCGTTGGCGCAAGAGGGGCCCGCTGCTCATGGAACTGAGCCGACGGCCCGAGGTGCGCGACATGATGGGCTCGCTCGGCTACCCCATGGACTCGCGCACATGGCTGTGAACGCCAGACTTCTGTTGCCCTACCTGATGGGCCAGCGCCGCGACGGCCTGCGCCGTGTGCTCGAGATCGACCGCCATCCATGGGAGATGCTGACGCTCGATCCCCAGCCGGAAGCGCGGATCGACGATCCGGTCGAGAAGCTGCGCAGCCTGGGCCGCCTCTATGCCATGCTGGCCGCGCGGGTGGCGGCACTGGCCCGCCACGGCTGCAGACCGGTCAGCCTCGTCGGCGACTGCGTGTCGAGCCTGGGCATGCTGGCCGGCCTGCAGCAGGCCGGCCGGCCGCCCGATCGGGTGCTGTGGCTCGACGCCCACGGGGACTTCCACACCTGGGCCAGCACGCAGACCCAGTACATCGGCGGGATGCCGCTGGCCATGTTCGTCGGGCGGGTCGACCACCGGCCCGACCCGCGCAGCCGGGCGACGCTCGCCTGCCTGTCCGCCATCGGCGTCCAGGCCTACCCGCAGGAGCGGGTCGTTCTCGCCGACGCGCGCGACCTGGATCCCGGCGAACGCGAGGCGCTCCTGGACTCGGCCATCCTGCGCTGCTCGCTCGACGAAGTGCCGGCGCACCTGCGGCCGGATGAGCGCCTGTACCTGCACTGGGACACCGACGTGGTCGACGACCCCACGCGCATGCCGGCGCTCAAGTACCACGTCCGCCGCGGCCCCACCGCCGCGGAGACCAAGGCGCTCTTTCGCGCCCTGCGTGACTGCGACGTCGTCGCCGTGTCCGTCTCCGCCTGGCACGCGGAACACGATGGCGACGGCCGGACCGCCCGGGCCTGCCTGGAAATCCTGGACGCGCTGCTCGGCACCTGATATGGACGATCGCGTGCGCCGGGCATACCATCGCTGCATGCGCAGCATGGTTGCTCCACTGTGTGCGCTGGCCTTGTGGTCTGCGTCCCTCGCCGGCGCCCAGATGTCTCCCGTTGCCGCCCCTGCGGCCCGCGGGAACGACGTGGCGCTGCTGAGCGTGGACGGGGTGATCGGCGCAGCCAACGCCGACTATGTCGAGCGTGCGCTGAAGCGGGCGGAGCGCGACGACGTGGGGCTGGTCGTCCTGCAGCTGGACACGCCCGGCGGCCTCGACACGTCCATGCGCGCGATCGTCAAGGCGATCCTGGGGTCGAGAGTTCCCGTGGCGACCTTCGTCGGCCCGTCGGGCGCGCGCGCCGCGAGCGCCGGCACGTTCATCGTCTATGCGAGCCATGTCGCCGCCATGGCGCCGGCGACCGCTCTCGGGGCGGCGACGCCGGTCATGATGGGTGCGGCACCCGATCCCTACCCGACCGAACCGCAGTCGCCGGGCCAGACCGCCGCCGGCGCCGCTGCGGCCTCGTCACCGGGCGCCCCGCACGACGCGCTGGAGGCCAAGCGCGTCAACGACGCCGCGGCCGGCATCCGCTCGCTGGCCCTGCTGCGCCACCGGAACGCGGATTGGGCCGAACGCGCCGTACGCGATGCCGCAAGCCTGTCGTCGACGGAGGCCCTGTCGCAACACGTGGTGGACCTGGTCGCGCGCGACGTCCCGGACCTGCTGCGGCAGCTCGACGGCAGGGCGGTGCAACTGGGCGACGGCCGCTCGGTGACGTTGCTGACCGCGGGCGCCCGCCTGGAGCGCTGGGATCCCGACTGGCGCGACCGGCTGCTGGCCTGGGTCGGCGACCCCAGCCTGGCGCTGATGCTGTTGCTCGTCGGCTTCTATGGCCTGCTGTTCGAGTTCTCCAGCCCCGGGTTGGTGGCGCCTGGCGTCGTGGGCACCGTCTGCCTGCTCCTGGGGCTGTTCGGCCTGCAGACGCTGCCGGTCAGCGGCGCCGGCATCGCCCTGATCCTGCTGGGGCTGGGATTCTTCACCAGCGAGGCCTTCGTGCCCAGCCATGGCGCGCTCGGTCTCGGCGGGGTGGTCGCGTTCACGCTGGGCGCGTTGATGCTGCTCGACAGCGATGCCCTGGGATTCGGCGTGTCGCGCGTGCTGATCGCCGCGCTGGCGGCCGTGTCCCTCGCGTTCCTGGGCGTCCTGGCCGCGCTGGCCGCCCGCATCCGCAAGCGAGCGCCGGTCAGCGGCGTGTCGGCCATGGTCGGCATGACCGGCGAGGTCGTCGAGGCGAACGGCCGGGACGGCTGGGCGCTGGTGCAGGGCGAGCACTGGCGCGTGCGCGCCGAGCAGCCGTTGCGCGCCGGCGAGCGCGTGCAAGTCAGGCGCGTGGACGAGCTGACGCTGGGCGTCGCCGTCGAGGCGTCGCCGGGCATTCTCCAACCCTAGTGCAATGTCGCCAGGAACTGCTGCAATTCCGCGGTACTCGGCGCGCCGAAGATCTGCTCCGGCGGCCCGATCTCGTGGATGCGGCCCGCATGCATGAACACGACGCGGTCGCTGACCTTGCGCGCGAAGCCCATCTCGTGCGTCACCATCAGCAGCGTCATGCCTTCCGCGGCCAGGCCCTCGACCACCTTGAGCACCTCGCCGACCAGCTCGGGGTCCAGCGCCGAGGTGATCTCGTCGCACAGCATGACGCTCGGCTGCATCGCGAGCGCGCGCGCGATCGCCACCCGCTGCTGCTGGCCGCCCGAGAGCTGGTCGGGCCAGGCGTCGAACTTGTCGGCCAGGCCCACGCGCTCGAGCAGCCGGCGCGCGGCCGCGTCGATGACCTCCGGCGGCGTCTTCTTCACCAGCGTCGGCGCCAGCATCACGTTGCGGCCCACGCTCAGGTGCGGGAACAGGTTGAAGCCCTGGAAGATCATGCCCACGTGCTGGCGCAGCTCGCGCATGGCCTTCGCGTCGCCGTGCTTGAGCGGCTGGCCGTCGACGTGCAGCGTGCCCTCCTGGAACTCCTCGAGTCCGTTGATGCAGCGCAGCAGGGTGCTCTTGCCCGACCCGCTCTTGCCGATGATGGCGATCACCTCGCCGCGCCGGACATCGAGGTCGACGCCCTTGAGCACCTCGTGGGCGCCATAGCGCTTGCGCAGCTGGCGGATGTCGACGATGGAGAACGGGGCTTCAGCGGTCACGGCGCATCCTTTTCTCGAAGTGCCTGCTGGCCAGGGACACGGGCCAGCACAGCGCGAAATACATCAGGGCGACGCACGCATAGACCGTGAACGGCCGGAACGTGGCGTTGGTGATCATCGTCGCGGTCTTGGTCAGCTCGACGAAGCCGATGATGGACGCGAGCGCCGTGCCCTTGACCACCTGCACGAGGAAGCCGACCGTCGGGGCGACGGCGATGCGCAGCGCCTGCGGGGCGACGACGTGGCGCAGCTTCTCGCCGAAACTCAGCGCGAGGCTGTCGGCGGCCTCCCATTGCCCGCGCGGGATCGCGTCGACGCAGCCGCGCCAGATCTCGGTGAGGTAGGCGCCGGCGTAGAGCGTCAGCGCGCTGCCGGCGGCGATCCAGGGCGAGACGTCGATGCCGAACAGGCCCAGGCCGAAATACGCGAGGAACAGCTGGATCAGCAGCGGCGTGCCCTGGAACACCTGCACGTAGGCCGACACGGCCGCGGGCACCATCGGCCAGCGGCGCAGCCGCGCCGCCAGCAGCGCCAGCCCGACGATGCCCCCGCCGACGAACGCGATGAGGGACAGGGCCACCGTCCAGCGCGCGGCCAGCAGCAGGTTGCCCAGGATCTGCCAGACGGAGAAGTCGACCATCTCAACGCCCCGCCGGCGTCACGCGCCCGAACAGCCAGCGCGGGCCGATCCACGACAGCGCCTGCCGCAGCAGCACCGCCATCGCCAGATACAGCGCCGCGGCGACGAAGTTGGCCTCGAACGAACGGAAATTGCGGCTCATGATGAGGTTGGCGTAGTAGCTGAGTTCCCGGGCGGCGATCTGGCCGCAGACCGCCGAGCCCAGCATCACGATGACGATCTGGCTGACCATCGCCGGCCAGACGCGCCCCAGCGAGGGCGGCAGCACGACCCGGAGGAACACCTGCCGCTCCGTCATCGCCAGGCTGCGCGCCGCCTCCAGCTGGCCGCGCGGGGTGGCCTCGATGCCGGCGCGCACGATCTCCGCGGCGTAGGCGCCCAGGTTGAGCGTCATCGCGATGACGGACGCCGTCTCCGACGACAGGCGCAGCCCGAGGCTGGGCAAGCCGAAGAAGATGAAGAACAGCTGCACGATGAACGGCGTGTTGCGGATCAGTTCCACGTAGGCCGCCGCGAGCGCGCGGGCGATCGCCGGCCCGTGCGTGCGTGCGCGCGCGCAGGCGATGCCCAGCGCGAGGCCGAGCAGGGTCGCGACCGCGGTCAGCGCCAGCGTCAGCGCCGCGCCCCGCATCAGCAAGGGCCAGTCGACCAGGACGGCGGCGAAGTCGAGCCGGTTCATCGCGTCTCCTCGGCGTCGGCCGCGGACATCAGTTCGGCAGGTCGCCGGCAGGGCGACCCAGCCACTTCTGACACAGCCTGTCGATGTCTCCGCTGGCTCGCGCCGCGGCGATGATGTCGTTCACCTTCAGCCGCAGCTTGTCGTCGCCCTTGGCGACGCCGATGAAGTTGGGCGAGTCCTTGAGCAGCAGCTTGAACTCGGCGCCGAGCTGCGGGTTGCGCGCCATCATGTTGCCGGCCACCGAGGCGCCGGTGGCGATCACCTGCACCTGGCCGGAGACGAAGGCCGCCACCGTGGCGTTGTTGTCCTCGAAGCGCTTGATGTCGGCGCCGGACGGGGCGATCTTCGTCAGCTCCATGTCCTCGATCGCGCCGCGCGTCACCCCCACCGTCTTGCCCGCGAGATCGGCCGGCGACTTCACCGCCATCGACTTCGGCGCGAACACCGCCTGGAAGAACGGCGAGTACGCCGCCGTGAAGTCGATCACCTTCTCGCGCTCGGGATTCTTGCCGAGCGTCGAGATCACCAGGTCGGCCTTGTGCGTCTGCAGGTAGGCGATCCGGTTGGCGCTTGTGACGGGCACCAGCTCGACCGCCACGCCCAGCCTGGCGGCGACCAGGCGGGCCATGTCGACGTCCAGGCCCTGGGGGGCCATGTCGGTGCCGACGAAGCCGTACGGCGGAAAGTCGGTGGGGATGGCGATCGCGATGGACTTCTTCACCACGATCGC
>DASQCX010000647.1:0-1799 GCA_035634455.1 Burkholderiaceae bacterium | reverse complement strand
CAACGTGGGCTGCATCCCGTCCAAGGCGCTGCTGCACGTGGCGGCGGTGATGGACGAGGTCTCGCACTTCGCCGACCTGGGCGTCTCGTACGCCGCGCCGCAGATCGACATCGGCAAGCTGCGCACGCACAAGGGCAAGGTCGTGGGCAAGCTCACGGGCGGCCTGGCGGCGATGGCCAAGATGCGCAAGGTCACGGTCGTGCGCGGCTACGGCAACTTCATCGACCCGTTCCACGTCAAGGTCGACGAGACCAGCGGCGAACGGCAGCAGAAGACCGGCAGCGCGAAGACGATCCGGTTCAAGCAGGCCATCATCGCCGCCGGTTCGCAAGCGGTGCGCCTGCCGTTCTTCCCGAGCGACCCGCGCATCGTCGACTCCACCGGCGCGCTGGAGCTGCGCGACACGCCCAAGCGCATGCTGATCGTCGGCGGCGGCATCATCGGTCTCGAGATGGGCACCGTGTACTCGACGCTGGGCGCGCGCCTGGACGTGGTCGAGATGCTGGACGGCCTGATGCAGGGCGCCGACCGCGACCTCGTCAAGGTCTGGCAGAAGATGAACGCCAGGCGCTTCGACAACATCCTGCTCAAGACCAAGACGGTGGGCGCCGAGGCGACCGCGGACGGCATCAAGGTGAAGTTCGAGGGCGAGGGCGGCACGCGCGAGGAGCTGTACGACCTCGTGCTGCAGGCCGTCGGCCGCACGCCCAACGGCAAGAAGATCGGCGCCGAGCATGCGGGCGTGGTCGTCGGCGACCGCGGCTTCATCCCGGTGGACGTGCAGATGCGCACCAACGTGCCGCACATCTTCGCGATCGGCGACATCGTCGGCCAGCCGATGCTGGCGCACAAGGCGGTGCACGAGGGCCACGTGGCCGCGGAGGTCGCCGCCGGCGATGCCCACGCGCGCTTCGACGCCCACGTGATCCCGAGCGTGGCCTACACCGACCCCGAGGTCGCGTGGGTGGGCCTGACGGAGGACCAGGCCAAGGCGCAGGGTATCGCGGTCAAGAAGGGCCTGTTCCCGTGGACGGCCTCGGGCCGCGCCATCGCCAACGGCCGCGACGAAGGGCAGACCAAGCTGCTGTTCGACGCGACCACGCACCAGATCCTGGGCGGCGGCATCGTCGGCATGAACGCCGGCGACATGATCGGCGAGGTCGCGCTGGCCATCGAGATGGGCGCCAACGAGGTCGACATCGGCCGCACCATCCATCCGCACCCGACGCTGGGCGAGTCGATCGGCCTGGCGGCCGAGGTGGCGCACGGCAGCTGCACGGACCTGCCGCCGCAGCGCAAGTGACGCGGGCGCGACCGCGGTCGCGGCGAGAGCCCGGGGGCGCTTCGGCGCCCCTTTTCCATGGGGAAGCGGGCGCCGCCGGGGGGCCCGGCGCGCCGCTGCCGGTAGTGCGTCAGCGCTTCGAGGCGGCGGCGGGCACCGGGGCCGACGCGCTGGTGGCCGGGCCCGCGACCGGGCGCTGTCCAGCCGGCGCGCGCTCCGCGGCCAGCCTGTCGGCGCGCGCGTCGAGCTGCGCGAAGGTGGCGCCGCCGACCTCGATGGCCTCCAGCGGGCAGCGCGACGACGCGTCGTCGGCGATGCCCCAGTTCTGCGCCTCGGGCGCCAGCTCCTGCGCGTCGGGGCGCTTCAGGCCCAGGTTCGCGACCAGCGTGCCCATGCCGGCGTAGGTGCGCGCGATGGCGGTGGCGAGGTCCTCCTCGGCCAGCACGTACGACCGCTTGGCGGTGTAGAGCTCGTTCTCGGAGTTCAGCAGGTCCAGCAGGCTGCGCTGGCCGATGTC
>DASQCX010000646.1:0-7310 GCA_035634455.1 Burkholderiaceae bacterium | reverse complement strand
GCACGAGTTCCTCGCCGCGCTGCGCGTGCGCTTCCTGTCCGAGGTCCCGGCAGCGCGCATTCGCCTGTGGCCCGACGCCGCGCCGCCGTCGCGCCCGCTGGCGAGCGTGCCGGCGCTGCAGGCGTCGACCGGCAACTGGTCGGCCTTCGTGTCGCCCGACCTGATCGGCGTGTTCTCCGACACGCCCTGGCTGGACATCGAGCCCGGCGACGAGGGCCAGGCCGCGCTGCTGCGGCCGCTGCGGTCCATCGCGCCGGCGCCGTTCGCGGCAGCGCTCGCGCAGCTGCGCGCGAGCGCGAGCGCGCGTGACGCGCAGGCACCCGCGGCCGCGGACCCGCGCGCGCCCGAGGCGCCGTCGCCGGCCGGCCCAGCGCCCGAGGACGACCCGCGCCGCTTCCTGCTGCGCGTGATGAACGACGAATCCATCGCGATGGCGCTGCGCATCGAGGCGGCCAAGGCGCTGCTGCCGTCGCGGGATACCGAGGGCTGACGCATCGGGCCGCCCCGCCATCATCACTTCGGGGTGAGCCGGTACAGGCCGCCCTCGTGGTCGTCCTCGAGCAGCCACAGCGCGCCGTCGGGCGCCTGCGCGACGTCGCGGACGCGGAAGCCGACCGTCCAGTGCTCGGCCGGCGTCGCGGTCGCGCCGCGGACCTCGATCCGGTGCAGCGCGCGGCTGACGAGGCCGGTCGCGAACGCCGAGCCCTTCCACTGCGGGAACATCGCGCCGCTGTAGAACATCAGGTTGCCGGGCGCGAGGACGGGCGTCCAGTAGATCACGGGCTTGGCGAGGTCGGGGCGCGTGTCGGGGCTCGCGATGGGCACGCCGTCGTAGTTCACCGCGTACGAGACGAGCGGCCAGCCGTAGTTCCTGCCCGGCTCGATCAGGTTGAGCTCGTCGCCGCCGCGCGGCCCGTGCTCGAGCTCCCACAGGCGGCCATCCGGCGCGAACGCGAGGCCGTAGGGCGTGCGATGCCCCGAGGTCCAGATCTCGGACGGCGTCAGGTTGGGACCGTCGAAGACATAGGTCGCCACGACGGGGGCGGTCTTGGCGGCCTCGGTGTCCCGCGGCGGATCGATCACCTGGACCGACGACGCGCCGAGCTTGCCCTCCATCGGATTGCCGGGCGCCGGCTTGCCGTCCAGGGTCAGCCGCAGGATCTTGCCGGCCGGCTGGTTCGGATCCTGGGCGGGGGTGAAGCGCTGGCGGTCGCCGGCCGTGAGGAAGAGGAATTTCCCGTCCGGCGAAAAGGCCACGGCGGCGCCGACCTGGCCGCCCTTGCCCTTGATCGGGTCGCGCCAGACGACCTTCAGGTCCTCCAGCGAGGCGGCGTCGGCGCCTGTCCTGAGCGTCGCGCGGGCGAGCGCCAGGCTCGAGGTGCGCGCTGCCGGTCCGGGCTCCGAATAGGTCAGGTAGATCGCCCCGTCGCTTGCGTAGGACGGGGCCAGGTAGACGCCGAGCAGGCCGTTCTGCCCCTCGTGCAGCACCGCCGGCACGCCGGTGACCTCGAGCTTCTGCCCGGACTGGGTCGCCAGGAAGAGCTTGCCGACCTTCTCGGTGACAAGCATGCGGCCGTCCGGCAGGAAGGCGATGCGCCAGGGCAGGTCGAACTGCGCGACCTTCGCGAGCTTGAACGGCGGCGACGGGGTGGGCGGCAGGGTTCCGGCGTTGATCTGCGCCACGACGGGCGCTGCGCCAAGGAGCAGCCACGGGAGGAGTCCGGACTTCAGGAATTGCATGCGTCGCTCGCCAGGGGGTGGTGCCGGGAGTATCCCGCGGCCGCGCAAGCAGCGCCGGACACCGGACCATCGGCGCGACGAGCGCCGCGCTGGCATTCGTTCCCGCAGCCACGGACAATTTGCGGACCCGGCCCCTGCCTGGCGACAGCTTCCCGGAGGCAGGACCGCTACGATCGGCGTCACACGGGAATCCCATAGCCATGAGCGAAATCTGGAGCAGCACGCTGTCGGCCTACTGGTCGGCCACGGAGGTGTCGGCCAACCTGGCCATCTTTCTGACGCTGCTGGGCGCGCTGCTGCTCGGACTCGTCGTGGGCTACGAGCGCACTTACCACGGCCGCGCCGTCGGCATGCGCACCTACGGCCTGGTGTGCATGGCCTCCGCGGCGCTGACCACGTTCGTCGGCTACCCCACCCTCTGGTACGGCGGCCACGCGGCAACGGTGGGGACGGTCGACCCGACGCGCGTCGTCCAGGGCATCGTCACCGGCATCGGCTTCCTGGGCGCCGGGATCATCATGAAGGACGGCTACAACATCCGCGGCCTGACGACGGCCGCGTCCGTGTGGTCCGCCTGCGTGATCGGCGTCCTGGTGGGCGTCGGCTTCTACGGGGCGGCGATCCTGCTGGCCGGCCTCTCCGTGGTCTGCATGATGGGGGTCAATCGCCTGGAGCGCTGGCTGCCGGCGCGCCAGGGCGTCGCCGTCGTGATCCGGTTCGGCCGCGGGACGATGCCGGCCCCCGGCGCGCTGGAGCAGGCCGTCATCGAGCGCGGCTACGAGATCGCGGACGGATCGCTGTCCATCACCATGAAGGACGGCCTGGCGGAATGGCATTTCGTCGCCATCTGCGCCAGCAAGAGCAAGCACGCCCCGCTGGCCGAACTCGCGCAGCTGCTCGGCGGCGACGCCCGCGTCGACAGCTTCCAGCTGGCGCACACCCGCAACTGAGGTCCTGCCATGATCGATGTCGTCGATTCGCTGCTGCAGTTCAACCGGGGACGCGATCCCGAGCGCCTGGCGATGAAGTTCGAGCGCATGCGCGCCAACGCCTTCGCCTTCCTGCGCGGAAGCTGCCACCTGTTCTACGACCGCCTGCCGCTGGCCGGCGCCTTCGCGGCCGACGCGGCGCCCCACGCGTGGATCTGCGGCGACGCGCACCTGGAGAACTTCGGCAGCTACAAGGGCGACAACCGCCTCGCCTATTTCGACCTCGTCGACTTCGACGAGGCCACGCTGGCGCCGCTGACGTGGGACCTGGTGCGCTTCCTGGCCTCGGTGCTGGTCGCGGACGACGCCGTCAAGGCCAGCGGGGACCAGGTCGAGCGGCTGTGCGAGGAGTTCCTCGAGGCCTACGCCGCGGTGCTCGCCTGCGGCAAGGCGGGCTGGGTGGAGCGCGACACGGCGGAGGGCCTCGTCCAGGCCCTGCTGGACGACGTGCGCTGCCGCACGCGTCCCGAGTTCCTGGACCGGCGCACCGTGCGCCAGGGCAAGCGCCGGACGATCCGCGTCGACGGCAAGCGCGCGCTGGCCGCGGACGCCGACCAGCGCGCGGCCGTCGTCGCGCTGATGGACGACGTCGCGCGCCGCGCGCCCGACCCGTCGTTCTACGAGGTGATCGACGTGGCGCGCCGCATCGCCGGCACGGGCAGCCTCGGCGTCGATCGGTTCATGGTCCTGGTGCGCGGCAAGGGGTCGCCGGACGGCAACTACCTGCTCGACCTGAAGCAGGCGCTGCCGTCGGCGCCGCAGCGGCGCGTGACGATCCGACAACCCGCCTGGCGCACGGAGGCCGAGCGCGTCGTCGCGCTCCAGCGGCGCATGCAGGCCATGTCGATGGCGTTCCTCGAAGCGGTGGACTGGAAGGGCGCGTCCTACATCCTGCGCGGACTCCAGCCGACCGAGGATCGCGTGAGCCTGTGCGCGCCGGAGGCCGGCTTCGGCGGCATCCGCGGTGCGATCCGCACGATGGCGGGCGTGATGGCGTCGGCGCACCTGCGCTCCGGCGGCCGCCAGGGCTCGGCGATCGCGGACGACTTCGTCGCCTTCGGCGCGGCCGTCGCGAAGTGGAAGGCGCCCATGCTGGAAGCCGCCAGGCAGGCGGCGCACCAGGTGGAAGCGGACTTCGCGCTGTTCGCCGGCGCGTACGACCGCGGCCAGTTCAAGGCAGCGGCCCGCTGAACTACCGGCCGGCCACCTTGAAGTCGAAGCGGATCGAGAGCCTGTTGTCGGCGACCCGGACGGACTCGATGTTCAGCGCCTGCACGTCGACCTGCAGCTGGCCGCCCGCGCCCTGCAGCATCGCGCGGACGGCCTTCAGGACGTCCAGCTCGAGCGCGCCGGGCAGCGCCGGGACCAGGCCGGAGTTCAGGACGATCCGCGTGTTCGCGTCGCCGACGTCCTCGATGCGGATGTCGGCCAGGCGGACGGTCGTCCCCTGCGCGCCCGGTTCGCCCGAGACGGTGGTCCAGGACGCCAGGTCGACGCCGGCGCAGCTGTCCCCGAAGTCCATGCCGACGCGGGCGACCAGGTGCGAGCGGATGACCACGCGCCCGCCGGCCAGGGTCACGGCCGGATGGTCGAGGTACGCGCTGCAGGCACCGCGCTGGAGATAGTAGCGGCCGCTGTCCTTGAACAGCGACTCGACGACCAGCTTCTGGACGGCGGACTGCTCCAGCACGATCTCGGCGCCCTGGGCGGTCGCGGCCGACAGGACGGCCGTGGCCACCAACGCTTCGCGAAGGAATCGGATGCTCATCTCGCGAGCCTAGCACCGGCGATCCGAACCTCCTGGCGACGCCCCGGGGCTCACAGCGCGTGCGTCACCTTCACAAAGTCCGGATCCTCGTCGAAGCGCTTGACCTCGAAGCCCATGCCCTGCATCAGCTTGAGCATGGGCGCGTTGCTGCGCAGGACGAGGCCGACGATCTCGGCCAGGCCGCGCTCGCGCGCCGCCTCCATGATGCTTTCCATCAGGCGCGAGCCGAGGCCGCGGCCCTTCATGTCCTCGGCGACCACGAGCGAGAACTCGCAGCTGTGCTGGTCGGGCGTGATGACGTAGCGCGAGACGCCGACGATGCGGTCGATCTCGGTGAAGGCGCCGTCTTCGCCAGACGTGCGGTCGCGCACGACGGCCACCAGCGCCATCTCGCGGTCGTAGTCGATCAGCGTGAAGCGCGACAGCATCGTCGCAGGCAGCTCGTTGAACGAGGACACGAACCGGAAGTAGCGGCTCTCGGGCGAGAGGCCGCGCACCAGGTCCTGCAGCATCTGCGCGTCGTCGGGGCGGATCGGGCGCAGCAGGCAGGTGCCGCCGCCGCGCAGCGTGAGCTGCTGCTCGAAGCGCGACGGGTACGGCAGGATCGCCAGGTGCGCGAACTGCCCGGGCGCGCCGAGGCCGGCCTGCGGGCCGCCGTCGACGACGATGCGCGCGTCGACCGCGACGGCGCCGTGCTCGTCGACGATGAGCGGGTTGATGTCCATCTCGCGCAGCTGCGGCAGCGCGCACACCATCTCGGACACGCGCAGCAGCACCTGCTCCAGCGCCGACACGTCGACCGCCGCGGCGCCGCGCCACTCGGCCAGCGTCTCGGACACGCGGGCACGTTCGATGAGCCGGCGCGCGAGGAACTGGTTGAGCGGCGGCAGCTCCATCGCGCGGTCGGCGATCAGCTCGATCATCACGCCGCCGGCGCCGAACACGATCACCGGGCCGAACGGGTCGTCGGTGACCACGCCCACCGAGACCTCGCGGCCGCGGCGGGCACGCGCCATCTTCTGCACGGTGACGCCGTTGATGCGGGCGTGCGGCGCCAGGCGCGCGACGCGGTCCATCATGTCGGCGTAGGTCTCGCGCACGCTGGTGCCGCTCATCAGGTTCAGCGCGACGCCCTGGACGTCGGACTTGTGGACGATGTCGGGCGAGTCGATCTTCAGCGCCACCGGGAAGCCCAGCTGCGTCGCGATCATCATGGCCTCGGTGGGCGAGCGCGCGAGGATGGTCTGCGTCACCGGGACATGGAACGACGACAGCAGCGTCTTGGACTCCATCTCGGTGAGCACCTTGCGGCGCTCGGCCACCACGCTCTCGATCAGCAGGCGCGCGCCTTCGATGTCGGGCTGGGCGAGCGTCGACAGCGGTGGCGGCGTCTGCTGCAGCAGGCGCTGGTTCTCGTAGAAGGTGGCGATGTTGCCAAACGCGCCCACTGCGGCCTCGGGCGTACGGAAGCTGGCGATGCCGGCGTCGTTGAGCAGCACGCGCGCGCCGGCCATCGACGCGTCGCCCATCCAGCACGAGAGCAGCGGCTTGTACGTGGTCGACAGCAGCCCGGCCACGGCCTTGGCGACGGCCACCGGGTCGACGCCGGCCTTGGGCGAGTGGATCGCGAGGAGGCCGTCGACGTCCTTGTCGGCGGCCGCGGCGCGGATCGCGGCGACGTAGTGCTCGGGTGTCGCGTCCTCGGAAACGTCGATCAGGTCGGAGACGGACGCCACGTCCGGCAGCAGCGGCTTCAGGCCGGCAATGGTCATGGGCGACAGCCTGCCCAGCTTCAGCCCGATCTCGTTGACCCAGTCGGCCGCCAGCACGCCGGGTCCGCCGCCGTTGGTGACGATGGCCAGCCGCGCGCCCACCGGCCGGTAGCGCGAGGCCAGGCACTTGGCCGCCGAGAACAGCTCGACGAACGAGCGCACGCGCACCGCGCCGGCGCGGCGCAGCGCGGCGTCGAACACCTCGTCGCTGCCCACGGTGGCGGCGCTGTGCGTCTGCGCCGCCTCGTTGCCGGCCAGCCGGCGCCCGGCCTTGAGCACCACCACCGGCTTGGCGATGGCCGCCGAGCGCAGCGCGCTCATGAAGCGGCGCGCGCTTCCGATGCCTTCGAGGTAGACGAGGATGCTCTGCGTCTGCGGGTCGCTGGCCAGGAAGTCCAGCACCTGCGCGATGTCGACGTCGGTGTGCGGCCCGACCGAGGCCACCAGCGAGAAGCCGACCCCATTGGAGCGCGCCCAGTCCAGCATCGCGGCGGTCAGCGCGCCCGACTGGCACACCAGCCCCAGCGAGCCGGCGCGCGCCAGCGGCCCGGCGGCGCTCGCGTTCAGGTTGAGCTTCGGGCGCTGGAAGCCGAGGCTGTTCGGCCCCAGCAGCAGCACGCCCTCGCGATGCGCGATCCGGCGCAGCTCGGCGGCCTGCGCGGCCCCTATGCCGCTGGAGACGACGAGCGCCGCCTTGCAGGTGATGCGCCCGGCCACCTCCAGCGCGGCGGCGACGTCCCGCGGCGGCAGCGCGATGATGGCCAGGTCGGCGCGCGTCTGCGACAGCTCGGCCAGGGTGCCCGTGGTACCGATCTCCAGGAAGCGGATCGTCCCCGTGAAGCGCTGCGCCCGGATCGCCTCGGTCAGCGCGCGGCCCTGCGCGGTCTGCTGCTTCGCGTCGCCGGCGCGGGCGGTGAACACGACGATGGCCTCGGGCTCGAGCAGCGGCTGCAGGTAGTGCTTGTCCATCCCGCCAGTCTGCAGCAAAACGCGCCGCGCGTGCAGGGAAAGCTCAGCTCGTCGCGGGGCGTGGCGCGGGCT
>DASQCX010000645.1:0-5643 GCA_035634455.1 Burkholderiaceae bacterium | reverse complement strand
GTCGCTCATGCGGGCCGCGATGGTGTTCATCTGCGGGCTGTTGCTGCGTTTGCCCGAGCGGAACAGGCCCAGCTCCGCGCTGACGTACTCGGCGTGCTGGCCGCCCAGGCGCGCGTACTGCGCGGGGATGCCGGCGCCGGTGGGGCCGTGGCAGCCGGCGCAGGCGGGCACGGACTTCTCGGCGATGCCGCCGCGCCAGATCTTCTCGCCCAGCGCGACGGTGGCCTTGTTCTTGGACTGGCCCGGCTTGGCCGTCCTGGCTTCGTAGAACGCGGCGACGTTGCGCATGTCGGTATCCGACAGCGTCGACGCCATCGGCTTCATCACGGCGTTGTCGCGCTTGCCGTCCTTGAATTCCGTCAGCTGCTTGACGAGGTAGTCGGCGTGCTGCCCCTGCAGGATCGGGTTGGTCGGGATGCCGCGCGAGCCATCGGCGGTGTGGCAGGCGGCGCAGACCGTCTTCGAGATCGTCTCTCCCTTGGCCAGGTCCGGCTTGGCCGGCCCCTTGGTCTCGTCGGCCATCACGGAGGAGGCGAACAGGGTCGCCAGGGCAACAACGCACAAGGACTTCATCTCTACGAACCCTTCACAGGAGCTTTTTGGATGGAGCAAACCCGTCGATTTTACAATGCACCATGACCCATCCCAGGCCCCCGCGCAAACCCTCATCCCCGCCAACCCCCGCCCATCAGAAGCCGGTCGTGGTCTCGGAGGACGCCAAGGAGGGCCTGGGCTGGCTCCACACGGCCAAGTTCCTGACCTCCGCCGGCAAGATCTCGCAGCTGCCGCAGGGCGACATGCCCGAGATCGCGTTCGTGGGCCGCAGCAATGCCGGCAAGTCGTCGGCGATCAACACGCTGGCGCAGCAGCGCCAGCTCGCGTTCGCGTCCAAGACGCCGGGCCGCACGCAGCTGATCAACCTGTTCGCGCTCGGCCCGCGCGAGGCGCCCGACGCCTTCCTGGCCGACCTGCCCGGCTACGGCTACGCCGCCGTCGGACGCGACAAGAAGCTGGTGTGGCAGAAGGTGATGGCCGACTACCTCGAGGTGCGGCGCGCGCTGACGGGCGTCGTGCTGATGGTCGACAGCCGCCACGGCTTCACGCCGCTCGACCTGCAGCTGATGGAATTCATCGCCCAGCGCGTGCGCACCGGCGAGGTCAAGCTGCTGGTGCTGCTGACCAAGGCCGACAAGCTCAGCAAGCGCGAGGCGCAGGAGTCGGTGGACGCCGCGTCCGCCGTGCTGGGCGAGTTCGTCACCGAGGCGTCCGACATCGGCGTGACGCTGTTCTCGTCGCTGCGCCGCATCGGCGTGGAGGACGCCGCCGAGCAGCTGCTCGCGTGGAAGAGGGCGATGCCCGAGCGCGTGCACTTCGAGCTGCCGCCGGCTCCCGCGGACGAGGCTGACGCGCCGCTGGCCGACGACGAAGGCGACGCGGCCTGACGCCGCGGCCCGCTACGGCCGCCCGATGAACAGCGCGATGCCCAGCTCGCCGCGCGGCGCGTAGGTGATGCCCAGGTACATCGGCCCGATGCCGGTGTCCGCGCCGAGGTAGACGCTGCCGCCGCCGCGCAGCCCCGCCAGGCTCATCTGCGAGCGCTGGTCCCAGGCGTTGCCGGCCTCCAGCGACGCGCCGACGAAGAAGCCGCGCGCGAACACGGGCGTGTCGGTCAGGCGCGTGTACCAGTTCAGGCGGCCGAACAGCACCGCGTTGCCGGAGAGCTGGTCGGGCCGGTAGCCGGACAGCTGCTGGAAGCCGCCGAGCGTGTACTGGTCGACCGCCAGCTGCGAGTTCTCGTCCGACATCTTGAGCGCGCCGTGCAGCTCGAAGGTGCTGCGGCCGAAGGTGTCGACCACCGTGCCCTCCACCGCGCCGCGCGCCATGTGCCCGCTGCGCTGCAGCCGCCGCGTGCCGGCCACGCCCTCGCCGACCAGGCGGTAGCCGTTGGTGGGGAAGTTGACGTAGTCCAGCTGGTCGACGACGCCGCGCACGCGCAGGCCGTCCTCCTGCCAGACCTGCGCCTGGGTCGGGCCCGTCCACTGCGCCGACAGCAGCGTCGGCGTCGTCGACGTGGTCAGGTGCAGGAAGCCGGCGCGCAGTTCGCCCAGCCGGCCGAACGGCAGCCCGAAGTCCACGCCGATCTGGCCGGTGGAGCGCAGGAACTGCGCGGTCTCGGTGCCGTCGGCCGCGTAGGCCGAGCGGTGCTGGCGGTCGCCGGAGACGTAGCCCGCGGCGAACCAGTCGTTGCTGTCGTCGATGTTGCGCCACAGCGGGTGGTAGATCTCCGAGAAGATCGCCGGCCGCTCGCCGACCTGGATGAAGTTGCGCCACTCCGTGCCGTTCTCGGTGAGCCAGTGGTGGTTGTGGCTCAGCTTGACGTCGAAGCCGCTGTGGCCGCTGAAGTCGGCGTGCAGGTCCAGGCCGACGCGCAGGTAGTTCGGGCCCCAGGGCTTGTCCTGCAGGTCGAACATCAGCGACTCGCCGTACGGCCCTTGGACCAGGCGGTAGTCGGCACGCGTGTAGTCGCCGCTGGCGGCCAGGCGGCGCGCGTCGGCCTCGGCCTTCCGCGTGTCGAACAGCTCGCCGGCCTGCGACTGCAGCTTGGCCTCGAAGCGGCCGGGGTTGGTGTGCTGCGAGCCTTCGAACTGGACGGCCAGCAGCGGCGTCGGCTCCATCGCCGGCTGCGCGTGCGCGGCGGCCCATTGCGCGTACTCGGGGGCCGGCGACGCATAGGCGGCCAGGTGCGGCGACTGCGCCTCGGCGTAGTCGTCGCCGATCTTGATAAGCTCGGCGACGCGGCTGAAGTCGCTGGAGGTCAGCTTGCCGAGGTCGGGGGCCAGCAGCAGGTCGGCGGGCTTGAGCGTCGCGATGCTGCGCTCGACGTTCTGCTCGGTCAGGATCGCGATCATCTGCTCGGTGAGCCCGACCACCGACGACAGCGAGTCGCGCCCCGACAGCGGCGTGCCGATGTTGACGGCGATGACGACGTCCACGCCCATCGCGCGCGCCACGTCCACCGGCAGGTTGTCCACCAGCCCGCCGTCGCCCAGGATGCGGCCGTCGACCTCGGTGGGCGCGAACACGCCCGGCACGCTCATGCTGGAGCGCAGCGCCACCGCGAGGTCGCCGTGCGACAGGATCACGGGCTTGCCGGTCTCCATGTCGGTGGCCACCGCGCGGAACGGGATGGCCAGGTGGTCGAAGTCGTCGACGTGGCGCACCGGCAGCGTCAGCCGGCGCAGCAGCAGCTCGAGGCCGCGGCTGGACAGGGCGCCCTGCGGCGCGCTCAGCTGGCCGTCGTGCACGCCGAACTCCAGGCCGGTGGCGATCTCGAAGTCCTCCTCCTTGCGCCGCTGCGACAGGTAGGGCCGCGCCACGCGCGTGGCGAACAATGCGTCCCAGTCGATGCGGCGCAGCTCCGCCTCGAGCTGGTCGGCGCTCATCCCGCTCGCGTACAGCCCGCCGACGATCGCCCCCATCGATGTGCCCGCGATCGCATCGATGCGCACGTGCGCCCGCTCCAGCGCCTTGAGCACGCCCACGTGCGCGAGCCCGCGCGCACCCCCGCCCGAGAGCACGAGGCCGATGCGCGGCCGGCTGCCGTCGGCGTGCGCGGGCAGGGGCGCCGATGCCGGCGCGGCGGGCTGCGCGATGGCCGCGACCGGCAGCGCGCAAGCCAGCAGCAAGACCTGGATCAGGAGACGGAAGTGCATGGCGCGCATTCTGCCGGGGAAGCCATGGAACTCGATCGCACGATCGGTATCCATCGTCGACAAGAATCCGGGGAGAGCCGATGCAGCGATGGCGGGGAGCAGGCCGCGGCCGACGGCGGGCGGTGTTCGCGCTGGCCGCGCTGGCGCACGTCGTGCTGGTCGGGGCGATGTGGCGCGCGCGCACGAGCCGCGACGTGGCGGACGAGGGCAGGGTGGTCGAGGCGACGATCTGGCTGCCAGCCACGCCCGCGCCGCGCGCCGCGGCCGTGCCCTTGCCGGCGCCGCGTCCGACGCGCCTGCGTGCGATTCCGCACGTCGATCCCGACCCGGGCACGATACGGGCCCCGGTGCTCGAGGCGCCGCGGGTCGTGCAGGCGGCCGCGCCGCCGGCGAGCGCCGCGTCGCAGCCGCTGGACCTGACGTTGACGCGCGAGCAGCTGCGCGCCATCGCGGGCGGCAAGCCGACGCTGGCGCAATCCCTTGCCGCGCCGCCCCGGCCCTCGGCGCTGGCGCGCCTCGGCGGCGACGAGTCGCCCTACGAGGAGGTGCCGCTGGCAGGCGGCGTAACCGAGGTGCACGTGCACGGCGGCTGCTTCCGCCTGGCGCCGACGCCGCGCGCCCAGTACGACCCGTTCAACCATGCCAACGAGCGCCTGATGGCGGCGTGCAAGTGAGGCCGGGCTTCGCCTCGCCCGGCCATCCCGCTCGCTCGAAAGCCCTCGGACACGACCGTTGGCCGGGCAGTGCGCAACACAAGTCCGTCACAATCGGCGCTGTTCCAGCCGCGGCTCACTGTCGAGCATGTCCCTGGACAACCACCGACCATCACGGCGCTCGACCAGTCGGGCGCCATTCATTTGCCGGCTTCTTGACGAAGCACCTCTCGATGACCACCCCTCTCCGCACCGCACGCCTGCTTCCGTCCGCGCTCGCCGCCGCGATCCTCGTCGTCTCGGCGGGCACCGCCTCCGCCGCATCGCATCCCAAGCCCAAGGCCGCGCCCCACGCCGCCGCCCGCAAGCCCGCCGCCGCGGCCGAACAGGCGATGACGACCGACGCGAACGGGCTGTCGGTGCCGGTGCTCGCCAACAAGGCGTGGGTCCTGATGGACTTCAACACGGGGCAGATCCTTGCCGGCTCCAACGCGGACGAGCCCCTGCCGCCCGCGTCGCTGACCAAGATGATGACCAGCTACCTCGTGGAGCAGGGCCTCAAGAGCGGCAAGCTCAAGCCGAACGAACCCGTCACGATGAGCCTCAGCGCCTGGTGCCGCGGCGGCAAGGACGGCGACAGCTGCATGTTCGTCCCGCTCAACGCGCAGGCCTCGCTGATGGACATGCTGCGCGGCGTCGTCATCGACAGCGGCAACGACGCCTCCAAGGCGCTGGCCGAGCACATCGGCGGCTCGGAGTCCGGGTTCGCGGCCATGATGAACGCCGAGGCCGCGAAGCTGGGCATGACCCACACCCACTTCGAGAATTCGGCCGGGCTGCCCGACCCTCGCCACAAGGCCTCGGCACGCGATCTGGCCGTGCTGGCGCAAGCCATCATCCGCAACAGCGCCGAGTACTACCCCATCTATTCGGAGCGCGAGTTCACCTACAACGGCATCAAGCAGGGCAATCGCAACGCGCTGCTGTACACCGATCCGACCGTCGACGGGCTCAAGACGGGGCACACGGAGGAGGCCGGCTTCTGCCTGACCGGGTCCGCCAAGCGCAACGGCATGCGCCTGATCTCGGTCATCATGAACTCCAGCAGCGCGCAGGCCCGCGCCGACCAGACCCGCGTGCTGTTCAACTGGGGCTACGCCAACTTCGAGGAAGCGACCCCGGCGCAGGCCGGCGCGACGCTGGCGACCGCCAAGCTCGTGGACGGCGTGGCCCCCACCGTGGCGGCCGGCGTCGCCCAGCCCTGGACGGTGATGGTG
>DASQCX010000644.1:0-2410 GCA_035634455.1 Burkholderiaceae bacterium | reverse complement strand
CGCAGCCCGTCCGCGATCGACGGCGACCTGTCCCTGGGCTGGCGCACCGACCTGATCTTCGCCCGCTTCGACGGCCAGGTGACCGATCGCGGCGACCACCTGTGCGTGAGGACGCCCGCCAACCCGACCTTCTGGTGGGGCAACTTCCTGCTGTTCCAGCACGCGCCCGGACCGGACGACCTCGAGCGCTGGACGGCGCTGTTCGAGGAGGAGATCGCGTCGCGCCAGCCGGCCTCGCGCCACCGCGCCTTCGGCGTCGACGTGCGCGAGCGCCTCGTGCTGCCGCCCGCGTTCGCCGCCGCCGGCTTCACGCTTGCCGAGGCGACGGTGCTGACCCTGACCCGCGACCAGTTGCTCGCGCCGGCCAGGGCGATGCCGGACGGCGTGCGGTTCGAGGTGCTGGACCTCGCCCGCGACGGCGCGGCCGTCGTCGACAAGCAGGTGATGGTCGACTCGAACCGCTTCGAACCCGAGGGCTACCGCGAGTTCGCGCAGCGCCAGGTCGGGCGCTACCTGGCGATGCAGCGCGCCGGGCTGGGCCACTGGTTCGGGCTGGTCGCGCGGGTCGAGGGCCGCGCGGTGCTCGTGGCGTCCTGCGGGCTGTTCCGCGCGTCGACGCACGGCGACGACCCGGCGTCGCGGCTGGGCCGCTTCCAGTACGTGTCCACGCATCCGGCCTGGCGCCGGCGCGGACTGTGCACGGCGCTGGTCCACGCCGTCTGCCGCCACGGCTTCGAGGCGATGGGCCTGAACACGCTGGTGATGGTGGCCGACCCGGACGACGTGGCGATCGCCGTCTACGAGTCGCTGGGCTACCGGCGCGGCGCCAGCACCTGGCAGTTCGAGCGGCCGCCGCGCTGAGCGCGACGGCGCGCGGGCCGCTCCGGCAGCGAGCCGCCGCGGCCCCGGAGCTTCAGGCCGCCGGCCGCGCCGGGATCTTCAGCCCGCGCTGCACCGCCGGCCGCGCCAGGAACGCCGCCAGCACGCGCTTGACGTTGGCGAAGTCGTCGAAGCCGACCAGGTCGGCGGCGCCGTAGAACGTGATCAGGTTGTTGATCCACGGGAAGCTGGCGATGTCGGCGATGCCGTACTCGTCGCCGACGATCCACTCGCGGCCCGCCAGGTGCTTGTCGAGCACCGCCAGCAGGCGGCGCGACTCGGCGACGTAGCGGTCGCGCGGGCGCTTGTCCTCGTAGTCCCTGCCGGCGAACTTGTGGAAGAAGCCGACCTGGCCGAACATCGGCCCGATGCCGCCCATCTGGAACATCAGCCACTGCAGCGCCTCGTAGCGGCCGGCGTCGTCGCGCGGCATCAGCCGGCCGGTCTTGCCGGCGATGTAGACCAGGATCGCGCCCGACTCGAACAGCGGCAGCGGCTGCCCGCCGGGGCCGTTCGGGTCGATGATGGCCGGGATCTTGTTGTTCGGGTTGAGCGACAGGAACTCCGGCGTCAGCTGGTCGTTGCTGTCGAAGCGCACCAGGTGCGGCTCGTAGGGCAGGCCGGTCTCCTCCAGCGCGATCGACACCTTCACGCCGTTGGGCGTCGGCAGCGAGTACAGCTGCAGGCGGTCGGGATGGGCCGCGGGCCACTTCTTCGTGATCGCGAAGTCGGAGAGCGTCGTCATTGCGAGGGCGTCCTGTTGGAGGGGAGGCGCGATTCTGTCCCGCGTCCCATACCCTTGCCCGCGCGGGCCTACTCGCCCAGCGAGTTCAGCGAATCGCCCGCGTCCGGCCGCGGCTTGCGCTGGAAGCGCGGCAGGTTCCAGCGGTAGCGCAGCGACAGCGCGCGCAGCGCGAAGCAGGCGGCGACCGCGCTCCACGTCAGCGCTGGCGAGCCGAGCCCGAACGCCTCGCCGAAAGTCGCGACGGCCGCGCCGACCAGCGCCGCCGACGCGTAGATCTCGCGCTGCAGGATCACCGGCACGCGGTTGAGCAGCACGTCGCGCGCGACGCCGCCGCCGACCGCGGTGACCATGCCCATCAGCACCGCGACCTCGGCGTTCGAGCCGGCCAGCAGCGCCTTCTGCGCGCCGGTGACGGCGAACAGGCCCAGGCCCAGCGTGTCGAACAGCACGACCGGGTGGGCGAGGCGGTCGACCAGCGTGCGCGACGCCAGCGTGAGCGCGCCGGCGGCCATGGCCGTGGCGAGGTAGCGCCAGTCGGCCAGGCCGGCGGGCGGGACGGCGCCGATGCACAGGTCGCGCACGACGCCGCCGCCGCAGGCCACGGTGAACGCGAGCACCAGCACGCCGAACCAGTCGAGCCCGCGCTCGCGCGCCGCCACCGCGCCGCTGAGCGCGAAGGCGAAGGTGCCGGCGAGGTCGAGGAAGGTGAACAGCACGTGGCCGTTCAGCACCTGCGTCAGGGCGTGGGCGTTCACTCGCGAGGCTCGGTCACTGGTCGCGCACGTC
>DASQCX010000643.1:0-7422 GCA_035634455.1 Burkholderiaceae bacterium | reverse complement strand
CGCAAATATCGGGGGGGGATCCCGGGGGGGCATCGGGTTTCGCGCCCAGGACGGCGCCGTCGAACGGCATCGATACCGCCGTGCGTATCGCCGGACGCTATCGACGCGCCGCGCGCGCCGCCCGGCGCGGGCCCTCAGCGGCCGCGCGCCAGCAGCGTCGCCACCTCGGCGGCGGACCGCACGCCCAGCTTGCCGAACACCCGCGCGCGGTGGACCTCCACCGTCCGCACGGAGATGCACAGCTCGTCGGCGATGACCTTGTTCAGCTTGCCGGCAGCCACACGCTGCATCACCTCGCGCTCGCGCTCGGACAGGCTCGCGAGGCGCGCCGCGGTCTCCTCGTCCTTGGAGTCGGCGGCCTGGCGCGCCGCGTCGACGGCCAGCGCGCGCGTGACCTTGTCGACGAGCGCGACGTCACCCGACGGCTTCTCGACGAAGTCGAACGCCCCCTTCTTCAGCGCCTCGACCGCCATCGGGATGTCGCCGTGGCCGGTGAGGAACAGCACCGGCACGCCGCTGCCGCGCGCCACCAGCGCGTCGTGCACCTGCAGGCCCGACATCGGCTCCATGCGCACGTCCAGCACGATGCAGCCGGCCAGCGGCGCCTCGTCGGCGGCGTCGAGGAACTCGGGGCCGCTCGCGTACGCGCGCACCGCCAGGCCGTGCGACTGGAACAGGAAGGCCAGAGCGTCGCGCACCGGCGCCTCGTCGTCGACGAGGTGCACCATCGGTTCGGGCGGACGGGCGTGGAGCGGCGTGGCATTCATGGAAGATCCTCGGATTGCGCGGCGGGCTGCGCGTCGAGCTGCTGCAGCTCCGACGACGCGCCGCCCGCGGCCAGCGGCAGGGTGAACGAGAAGCGCGCGCCGCCGAAGGCGCTGGCGCTGGCGTCGAAGGCGCCGTGGTGCGCCTCGACGATGGAACGACAGATCGCCAGGCCCATGCCCATGCCGTCGGGCTTGGTCGAGTAGAACGGCGTCACGAGCTGTTCGACGCTGCGTCCGCGCAGGCCCGGTCCGGCGTCGTCGACGTCCAGCCGCAGGAAGCCCTCGGCGTCGCTCGCGCCCGGGAGCGCGCCCGAGCCGGCGCGCGCGATGCTCACGCGCAGCCGACGCTGCGCGGCAGGCACGCCGGCCATCTCGTCGCAGGCGTTGCGCACGAGGTTGAGGACGACCTGCTCGATCAGCACCGGGTCGGCGTCGACCCGCGGCAGTCCGGCCGGCACCGACCACTCCACGTGCAGCTGCAGCCGGCGCAGCTCGCGCCCCAGCAGGGCGATCGCGCGGTGCGCGCCTTCGGCGAGGTCCATGGTCTCGCGCTGCGGGCTGCGCCGCGTGAGGAACTCGCGGATGCGCTTGACGATGCGGCCGGCCTCGGCGGCCTGGTCGCCGAGCCGCGTCATCGCGTCGAGGATGCGCGCGTCGGGCTGGCCCGCGCGTTCGAGCAGGCGCTTGACGCCCGCGGCGTAGCCGGTGATGGACGTCAGCGGCTGGTTCAGCTGGTGCGCGAGCGCGGACGCCACCTCGCCCAGCATCGTGAGCCGCGCCTGGTGCGCCATCGAGTCGGTCTGGTGGCGCTCGCGCTCCTCGAGGCGCTTGCGTTCGGTGATGTCGAGGATCGAGCCCATCCAGCCGATGTGGCGCCCGCTCGCGTCCACCAGCGGCGCCTCGAAGATCATGACGTCGATCGGCCGGCCGTCCTTGCGCAGCCAGCGCGCCTCGTAGCCCTCGCGCGGCGCGTTGCCGGCCAGGTTGCGCAGGTGGCGCGACATGCTGTCGGCGATCGCGTCCGGCGGCCAGTAGGGCATCGGCGTCGCGACGCCGATCAGCTCCTCCGGGCCGAAGCCCACGAGGTCGCAGAACGCGCGGTTGACGTAGACGAGCCGGCCCTCGACGTCGCGCGCCCGCAGGCCCACGGTCAGCGAGTCCTCCATCGCCTGGCGCCACGCGGCCTCGGTGCGCAGCGCGGCCTGCGTGCGCAGCACCTCGTTCATCTGCCAGCGCAGCAGCGCCGTGGCCACGCCGATCATCATCAGGAACACGGCCATCATCACGATGGGCAGGCGCAGCCACCACGGCCGCGGCGGCTCGTGCAGCGACAGCTCGAGGTAGGTGTCGGGCATCGCCGGCTCGAGGCTGTGGCGGTGCGACTGCTCGGGCGGCGCCTCGCGGTCGCCGGCCTTGAGCGGGTCGGCCACCACCTGGCCGTAGCCGTCGACCAGGCGCACGTCGTACTCGTGCGCGAGCCACCACGGCACCGTCTGGCGCAGCAGCATGGACGGCGGATAGCGCACGACGAGATGGCCCGCGGGGCGGCCGAACGCGTCGTGCAGCGGCGCGCTCAGGTGCGCGCTGATGCCGGGCCGCTCGGCGACGCTCGCGCCTTCGGGCACGACCGCGACGAGCCGCGTGTCGGCGTCGACCCACGCGACGCTCTGCCACAGCCGCGCGAGGCCGTCGACCACCGCCTCCTGGCGCGCGAACGCGTCGGGCGACTGCGAGACGTCGAAGCCGTGCGCGAACTCGTTGAGCTGCACCTGCTCCTCGCCGACGCGCTCGGTGATCTGACTCTCGAGCGACAGCGAGTCCGTGATCAGCTGGCGCTGGCGCGACTCGAGGTCCGCGCGGTCCGACAGCTCCAGCCACGTCGCCACCGACACCGTGAACAGCACCGACAGCACCAGCGGCACCCACCACCACGCGCCGCGCCGGACGAGCGCGCGCGCCCAGCGTCGGCTCGGCGGCGGCGTGAGGCTGGGCGGCGACGGCGGCTCGGGCTGCATGGCGGCAGTCTATGTCGAGGTCGGTCGCCGGGCACGCGGCGCGGCGGGGCGATGTGGGAGTCCACAATTTCCAGCGCGCGGGCGCGCTGCCGACAATCCCAACCACTCGGGACGAGCCCGCGCGCCGTCCGCAGATGCGTTCTTGCCGGCTTGCGGCTGGCTGAACCCGACAACGAATCCAAACGACGTTCTCCAGGAGACCCGCATGCACACCCCCTCCCGCCGCCAGGCCCTCGGCGCCGCAGCCGCGCTCGCCACCGTCGGTTTCGGCGCGGCCGCTCGCGCGCAGGCGCCGATCACCATCAAGTTCAGCCACGTCGTCGCGCCCGACACGCCCAAGGGCAAGGGCGCGCTGCGCTTCAAGGAACTGGCCGAGCAACGCACCAACGGCAAGGTCAAGGTCGAGGTCTACCCGAACAGCCAGCTCTACAAGGACAAGGAAGAGATGGAGGCCCTGCAGCTGGGCTCCGTCCAGATGCTCGCGCCGTCGCTGTCGAAGTTCGGCCCGCTGGGCGTCAAGGAATTCGAGGTGTTCGACCTGCCGTTCCTGTTCAAGGACACCGCGTCGTTCAAGAACGTCACCGAAGGCACGCTGGGCCAGCAGCTGTTCGCCAAGCTCGAGCCCAAGGGCATCCGCGGCATGGCCTACTGGGACAACGGCTTCCACCAGATGTGCGCCAACCGCCCGCTGCACCACGTGGCCGACTTCAAGGGCCTGAAGATGCGAATCCAGTCGTCCAAGGTGCTGGACGCCCAGATGCGCGCGCTGGGCGCGATCCCGCAGGTGATGGCGTTCTCCGAGCTGTACCAGGCGCTGCAGTCGGGCGTCGTCGACGGCACCGAGGGCACGCCGTCGAACTTCTGGACGCAGAAGATCTACGAGGTGCAGAAGCACATCACGCTGTCCAACCACGGCCACCTGGCGTACGCCGCCATCGTCAACAAGAAGTTCTGGGACGGCCTGCCGGCGGACATCCGCACCACGCTCGACACCTGCATGAAGGAAGCGACGATCTACGCCAACGCGATCGCCGCCACCGAGAACGTGCAGGCCCTGGAGAAGATCCGCGCCAGCGGCAAGACCACCGTCTACCAGCTCACGCCGGCCGAGGCGCTGGAGTGGAAGAAGGCCCTGATGGTGGTCCACAAGGAAATGGAAGGGCGCGTGGGCAAGGACGCCGTCGCGGCCGCCTACAAGGAAGCCGGCTTCGTGCCGGTCTGATGCCCACCTGAGGCGCCCCGGGGCCTCCGGGGCCGCCCCCGATTGACGGCGCGCTCGGTCGCGTCGTCCACTTGTCACCGTGTGCCGGTCGCCGCCGCGCGCCCGCACCGGTTCGTCCTGCCCGCCCCCTTTGCGCCCCGGCGCGAGAAAGGCTTCCGATGTTCGGTCGCATCCTCGACCACCTCGAAGAGTGGCTCATCGCGTTCCTCATGGGCGCGGCGACGCTGCTGATCTTCGTGGCGGTCGTCCAGCGCTACGCCGCCGCGGCGCACTATCCCATGTGGCTGCAATGGCTCCAGGACCTGCTCCTGAAGATCAACCTCAGCTGGGCGCAGGAGCTGTGCATCTACATGTTCATCTGGATGGCCAAGTTCGGCGCCGCCTACGGCGTGCGCCACGGCACGCACGTGGGCGTGGACACGCTGGTGCGCGCGCTGCCGCCCACGCCGGCGCGCTGGCTCACGCTGTTCGGCCTGTTCGGCGGCGCGCTGTTCACCGTCGTGATCGGCACCATGGGCTCGGTGCTGGTGTGGGACGACGGGATGCACTACGCGCTGTTCCACGCGCTGGGCAAGAACGTCGACGACCTGACCGAGGGCGCGACCACGCCCGACCTCGAGCTGCCCGTGTGGATCGAGTACATGTGCATCCCGGTGGCCTCGTACCTGATGTGCTTCCGCTTCATCCAGGTGATGGTTTCGTTCTGGAAGACCGGCGAGCTGCCCAAGCACGAGGTCGCGCACGTCGAACACCTGGAAGACGTCACGAACCTTGAACCGGCGCCGCAGGGGGGCACCACGAAATGAACGCGCTGATCATCTTCACCCTGCTGGTGCTGCTGATGCTCACCGGCATGCCGGTGTCCATCGCGCTCGGCCTGACCGTGATGAGCTTCTTCTTCTTCCTGAGCGACGTGCCCATGGCCAGCGTCGGGATGAAGCTGTTCGAGGGGCTCAACAGCTTCCCGATCATGGCCATCCCGTTCTTCATCCTGGCCGGCAACTTCCTCACCAACGGGGGGGCGGCCAAACGGATGATCAAGTTCGCCTCGTCGATGGTGGGCCACATGTACGGCGGCCTCGGCCTGGCCGGCGTGCTGGCCTGCGCGCTGTTCGCGGCGATCTCGGGCTCGTCGGTGGCCACCGTGGTGGCGATCGGCTCGATCATCCTGCCGGCCATGGTGGAGGCGGGCTATCCGAAGCGCTTCTCCGCGGGCGTCATCACCACCTCGGGCGCGCTCGGCATCCTGTTCCCGCCGTCGATCAACCTGGTGATCTTCTCGATCGCGACCAACGGCATGAACGCCACCGGCCCCAACGGCGAGCCGGTGGCCACGGCCTCGGTGGGCGACCTGTTCATCGCGGGCGTCGTCCCCGGCATCGTGCTGGCCGTGCTGCTGGGCGTGACCACCTGGTACCGCGCCCGCAAGTACGACTACCCGCGCATGCCGCGCGAGACCTGGGGCGCGCGCTGGAAGGCCTTCCTCGACGCGTTCTGGGGCCTGGCGCTGGTCATCATCATCATCGGCGGCATCTACACCGGCATCTTCACGCCCACCGAGGCCGCGGCCATCGCGGCGGTCTACGCGTTCTTCATCTCGGTGTTCGTCTACAAGGACCTCAAGCTCAAGGACGTGCCCCACATCCTGCGCAACGCGGCCGCGATGAGCTCGATGCTGCTGTACATCATCACCAACGCGGTGCTGTTCTCGTTCCTGCTGACCTCGGAGCAGATCCCGCAGGCGATGGCGACGTGGATGGCCTCGCAAGGCTTCGGCGTGGTGGTGTTCCTGCTCCTGGTCAACATCATCCTGCTGGCCGCGGGCAACTTCATGGATCCCTCGGCCATCGTGCTGATCATGGCGCCGATCCTGTACCCGGTGGCCGTGAAACTGGGCGTCAACCCGGTGCACATGGGCATCCTGATGGCGGTCAACATGGAAGTCGGCATGTGCCACCCGCCGGTCGGCCTGAACCTGTACGTGGCCTCCGGCATCACCAAGATGGGCATCACCGAGCTGACGGTGGCCGTCTGGCCCTGGCTGCTGACGATGATCGGCTTCCTCGGGGTGGTCACCTACTGGCCCACGCTGTCGCTGTGGCTGCCGCATCTGCTGGCGCACTGACCGGCCCACGATGACACGAAGGCCCCCCGGCGCGCGCCCGGGGGGCCTTTTCGCTTGCGGCCCGCGCCTTCGCGCACGCGCGCGGC
Source organism: Burkholderiaceae bacterium (assembly GCA_035634455.1). Lineage (GTDB taxonomy): Bacteria > Pseudomonadota > Gammaproteobacteria > Burkholderiales > Burkholderiaceae_C > Scleromatobacter. The sequence goes on along the minus strand of DASQCX010000643.1, from coordinate 1,207 downwards.
GGGTGCGCCCGGACTGCCCGCTAAGATCGCGCCTTCCGCCTCGCGGCCCCCAACCGTCCCCATGCGCCCGATGTCCCTGCCTTCGTCCGCCGCCGTCCGGCCCGTTTCCCGTCTCGCCCCCGTCGCGATCGCCTGCGGCCTGGCGCTGCAAGCCGCATCCGCGCATGCGCAGAGCCAGTTTGCCGCCGACACCGCTCCCGCGACCGCCGCCGCGCCGCTGGGCGTGCTCGACGCCCGCGTGCGCCTGGGCGGCGAGTTCGTCCACCTGCCGGGCCACGAACGCATGGGGCTGGCCGGCATGACCGAGCTGCTCAACGTCGGCGGCGAGTGGTGGGCAGGCCCGGGCGTCTACGGCGCCGCCACGGGGCACCGCGGCGGCTTCTTCGTGCCCGGCGTCGAGGGCGCGTGGTCGCATCCGTTCAAGGACTGGCTGGCCGTCGACGCCGGCGTGTTCGTGGGCGGCGGCGGCGGCGGCGCGGCGCCGGTGGGCGGCGGGCTGATGCTGCGCCCGCACGCCGACCTCGTGTTCCGCTTCCCCGGCTTCTACACGGGCCCGACGTTCTCGAAGGTCTGGTTCCCCAATGGCCAGATCAACTCGAACCAGTTCGGCTGGATGCTCAACTTCGATTCCTCGTTCCGCTACCGCCCCGCCGCGTTCACCGGCGCGGCCACCGACGGCAGCGCGACCGGACTCGGCTTCGACCACGTCGACGCGATGGTGACGTTCGCGCACCCCGTGCGCTCGATCTCGACCGCGGGCACGCCGCTGACGCGGCGCATCGGCCTGGTCGGACTGCGCGCCGAGCGCAGCGTCGACGGGCCGTTCTGGGCCGGCATCGAGGCCGCCGGCGCGGGCTCCGGCGGCGTCGCGGGCTACGCTGAGGTACTGGGCACGGCCGGCCTGCGCTGGCCGGTGATCTCCGACCGGCTGAGCCTGGGCGTGCGCGCCTCGGCCGGCCTGGGCGGCGGCGGCGGCATCGACACCGGCGGCGGCCTGCTGGTCAAGGCCGCGGCGGGCGCGACGCTGCGCGTCACCAATACGCTGGGCATCGGCGCCGAGGTCGGCGTCGTGGATGCGCCCCGCCACGCCCACTACAAGGCGGAGACGGCCGCCGTCTCGCTCAACTGGGCGCTGGACGTGCCGCAGGGCGACCTCGACAGCTGGAGCCTGACGACGCCCGGCACGCCCACGCGCATGGAGTTCGGC
>DASQCX010000642.1:0-1671 GCA_035634455.1 Burkholderiaceae bacterium | reverse complement strand
TTCTCGCTGGACCGCGCCGGCGTCGATGTGACGCTTGAGGCCAGCTTCGAGATGGCGGGCCTCGGCATGGAGCCCGTGCGGCTGGAGCATGACCTTGGCGCCTGGCACCTGGAGGGCTCAGGTAAAGGCGTGGTGATGGCTGGCGCCGCGACCTTGCTGCTCGGCGACAATCCCCGCACGCCGGAACGTCCGTTCCCGTTGCGCTGGACCTGGCGCTGGCGGTCCGTGCCCGGGCAGGTGGCCGAATTCGACCGTCTCGTCGCGGTGGCGCGCGCCGACACACCGGAGGATGATTCGGCGCCACACGCCGTCGCCGCGCTGGCTCGCAGCCGTGCACTGGGCTGGCGTGCCGTGCTCGCCGAGCACGAAGCCGCCTGGGATGCGCGCTGGGCCGCCAGCGACGTAGTCATCGACGGCGACGATATAATGCAGCGAGCGGTGCGCTTCGCCGTGTACCATCTCACCAGCACCGCCAATCCCGAGGACGACCGCGTATCGATAGGGGCGCGCGCTCTCACTGGTGACGCCTATATCGGCCACGTCTTCTGGGATACCGAGATCTACCTGCTGCCCTTTTACATCGCCGTCTGGCCTGAGGCGGCGCGGGCGCTGCTGATGTACCGCTTCCACACGCTGGCCGGCGCGCGCGCGAAGGCAGCCCATTTCGGCTTCAGCGGCGCGCTCTATGCCTGGGAATCGGCCGACACTGGCGTAGAAACCACGCCCGAGCGTGTTGTCGGAGCCGACGGCACGCTGATCGATATATTGACCGGCAGGATGGAGCATCACATCAGCGCCGACGTCGCCTATGCGGTGTGGCAATACTGGCGCTTCACCAGTGACGACGATTTTTTCCTTCGCGCCGGCGCAGAGATCGTGCTTGACACGGCGCGGTTCTGGGCATCCCGCGCCGTCGCGGAGGCGGATGGCAAGCGCCATATCCGCCACGTGATCGGGCCGGACGAGTATCACGAGGACGTGGACGACAACGCCTTCACCAACGTGATGGCGCGCTGGAACATCGCCCGCGGGCTCGAGACGATGGACGTGCTGCGCCAGCACTGGCCCAACCACGCAGCCGCGTTGCGGGAAAAACTGGCGCTCGGCGACGAAGAGCTTGCGGATTGGCGCGACGCGATCGCGCGCATCGTAACCGGTCTCGATCCTGCGACCGGAATCTATGAGGAATTCGCCGGTTTCCACGCGCTGCAGCCGCTCGAACTCGCCGCCTACGCCGACCGCAAGGTGCCTATCGACGTCGTGATCGGCCGCGAGCTGACACAGCGGTCGCAGGTCGTGAAACAGGCCGATGTCGTGGCACTGATTGCGCTGCTGTCGGAGGAATTCCCCGGGACGACGGCGGAGACGAATTTCCGCTATTACGAGCCGCGCTGCGCCCACGGCAGTTCGCTCAGCACGGGAATGCACGCGCGGGTCGCGGCGCGCCTTGGCGATGCCGAGATGGCACTGCGTTACCTGCGCGCGACCGCAGCGACCGACCTCGACCCAGACCCCAACACCGCCGGCGGCGTGCACATCGCCGGGCTGGGCGCACTGTGGCAGGCGGTCATACTTGGGTTCGCCGGCCTCGACCTGAAAGGCGGTGTGCTTTGCGTCGACCCGAGGTTGCCACCGCAGTGGCACAGCCTGTCGTTTCGCGTGTCCTGGAGG
>DASQCX010000641.1:0-1530 GCA_035634455.1 Burkholderiaceae bacterium | reverse complement strand
GATTGAGCGGGCTCGGGCACTCGGGCGGCGTCAGCCCCAGACCCTGCATGGCGGCGAACAAATTGTCGGTGCAGTTGTCGTGGTACTCCTTCACGCCGAGCAGGATGTAGCGCTCGCTGTCGCACGCCGCCATCAGCGTGTCGTGGTCGCCGCGGCTGGTGTCGGCGGTCATGGTCAGGATCTTGCGGCGCCGGTTGGTGTAGAGCCCATCGCCGACCCGCGGCACCAGTTTGGTCAGGGTGGCGCGCGTGTGCTCCATCGACATGAACTCGGTCAGCATGCTGGCGGTGAAGGCCCAGGTATCGACCACCTGCGCGCCGTGCGTGTTGACGATGCGGATCGACTGGCCCTTCTTGACGTAGGCGGCCTTGCCGCGACGGGCGGGAATGGTCTCCATCACTCGTACTCCTTAGCTGTTCTTTCGATCGGCCAACACGCTCAGCACCGCACGCACGATGCCGCGATAGCCGGTGCAGCGGCAGAGATTGCCGGCCAGCTCCTCGCGCACGCGGGCCTCGTCGGCATTGGGCAGACGCAGCACGATGTCGCGCGCCGTGACCAGCATGCCGGGCGTGCAGTAGCCGCACTGCAGCGCATGCTCGCGCGAGAAGGCCTCGCGCAGCGCCGCCATCACGCCGTCGTCGCCAAAGCCCTCGATGGTGCGGATCGACGCGCCGTCGCAGCTCCCGGCATGGGCGATGCACGAGCGCGCCGGCGCGCCGTCGATCTCGACGGTGCAGGCGCCGCACACGCCGTGCTCGCAGCCGACATGCGTGCCGGTCAGCATCAGCTCGCGACGCAGGACGTCGGCGAGCTGCTCGCGCGGCTCGGCCAGCAGCTGCCTGGGCTCGCCGTTGACGGTGAGCGAGAGCGCGATCTTGCTCATGCCGCCGCCATCGCGACCGCGCGGCGCAACGCGGTCTCGGCAATAGCGCGGCGCCACGGCGCAAGCTCGGGAAAGCCCTGGACGATGCGTGCTGCTTCGGCCGCGGGATCCTTCATCAGCGCCGACGCGTCCGCGATCACCATCGGCGGGCCATCGAGGGCGGCAAGCACGGCGCGCGGCGGCTTGCCGGGCAGCGCCAGCACGCAGGCCGTCGCCTTGGAGAACTCACCGACCTTGCGGCAGAACTTCCAGTGCCCCCAGCGCGCCTCGGCCGGCTGCACCGGCACTTCGATGAAGCGCAGCAACTCGTCGGCCGCGAGCGCGGTCTCGAAGATGCCTTTGACGAATTCCGCCGCCGCGATGCGGCGCTCGCCCTTGGGGCCGAGCGCTACGGCGGTGGCGCCGAGCGCCGGCAGCACGGCGACCCAATCGGCGGCGGGATCGGCGTGTGCCAGGCTGCCGCCGATCGTGCCGCGGTTGCGCACCGGGCGATAGGCGATGCCGCGGGCGACCGCGGCCATGATCTCGCCGACGCGGCCCGGCACCGCTCCGTCCTCGATCGCGGCGTGCGTCGTCCCGGCACCGATGCGCACCATGCCGCCATCGACGGCGACGCCGGCATAGCCCGGCAGATGGCGCAGGTC
>DASQCX010000640.1:0-2466 GCA_035634455.1 Burkholderiaceae bacterium | reverse complement strand
TCGTCGGCGGACAGGAAATCGAGCTCGTGCAGCAGCAGCAGGCTCGCGTCCATGTGCTCGCCGCCGAAGGTCGCGGCGAAGGCGTTGCGCTTCGCGTTCCAGGCGCGCTCGCCGATCACCCGGTGCATCGCGTCGGCGCGGACGCGCCAGTTGCGCGAGCGCTCCTCCAGCCCGATGCGCGCCGCGATCTTGGCGAGCCGGTCGCACGCGGCCCAGCACATCAGCGAGGACGAGGTGTGGATGCGCGCGCGGGTGCGCAGCTCCCAGATGCCGGCGTCGGGCTGGTCGTGCAGCCGCCAGGCCTGCTCGCCCATCGTCTCCAGCGCCGCGAAGTCGGACGCGTCGCCGCGCCGGAACAGGCGATGGTCGTGGAACGACTGCGCCGCGGCGAGGATGATGTTGCCGTAGGTGTCGTGCTGGAAGTGCTCGTGCGCCTGGTTGCCGATGCGCACTGGCCCCATGCCGCGGTAGCCGCTGGCGTGCGGCACGATGGCCTCGGCGAGCTCGTGCTCCAGTCCGATGCCGTACAGCGGCTGCACGTGGCCGGATTCGGCCTCCTTGTGCAGCACGTTGGTGAGCCAGCCGAGATACTTCTCCATCGTGCCGACCTCGGACAGCCCGTTGAGCGCGCGCACCACGAAGAACGCGTCGCGCAGCCAGCAGAAGCGGTAGTCCCAGTTGCGGCCGCTGTGCGGCGCCTCGGGCAGGCTCGTCGTCATCGCGGCGACGATGGCGCCGGTCTCCTCGTACTGGCACAGCTTGAGCGTGATCGCGGCGCGGATGACCGCGTCCTGCCATTCGAGCGGCACGGCCAGGCGGTGCGTCCAGTGGCGCCAGTGCAGCGAGGTCTGGTCCTCGAACTCGCGCGCCGTGTCGTCGATGGCGCCCGCCATGGTCTCGTCGGGCCCGAGGAACAGGCTCATCTCGCGATCGAGCGCGAACCAGGTGCCGTCCATCAGGTAGGTGATGGGCACGCTGGTGTTCAGGCGCACGGCGATCTCGGGCATCACGAAGCGCACGTGGTGGCTGCCGCGCGTGACCTGCGGCGGCTCGGCGCCCCAGCCGCCGCGCGGGCGCACCGTGACGCGCACCCGCGGCCGGCCGGCCAGCGGGCGGATGCGTCGCACGAGCTGCGCCGGCCTGAACACGCGGTCGCGGGTGACGAAGCGCGGCGCGAAATCGACGATCTCCACGCACTGGCCTTGTCCATCCCACATGCGGGTGCGCAGGATCGCCGTGCCGTGGTCGTAGGACTGCTCGCTGCGCGCGAGGCCCTCGACCTCCAATGCCATGGCGCCCGACTCGGGTATGCCGTTTGCCGACTGCATCAACGCGTCGAAGATCGGCGTGCTGTCGAAGCGTGGCATGCAGCACCAGACGACACGGGCGCGGGCGTCGACCAGGGCGCTGACGGCGCAGTTGCCGATCATCGCCAGATCCAGCGATGCGGCGTGCGCGTTCGAAACGATCGGAGGGGTGCTCATGTTTCTCGGGCGCCTTCGGTTGCTGATGATGGAAGCGTCCATTGAACAACAAAGACAGAACCTCCGGAACGATGGTTCCGCCGGCAAGCGCCGGGCCCGCGTTCCTGCGTTGGCCGATCGTGCAGACGATCCGGCTGCAACTGCGTTTCCTGCTGCCGCTGATCGCGGTGGTGATCGCCACCGCCTACCTGGTGCTGCCGCTGGTCGATGGCGTCACGTTGCGCTGGTTCTCGCGCGACCTCGATAGCCGCGGCGCCGTCGTGGCCAATGCGTTGTCCGACTCGGTGGTCGAGGCCTTGCGGGCGAACCGGCTGCGCCAGCTGGAGAAGCTGTTCGACCGCGCGGTGCAGGACGAGCGCCTGTTCGCCATCGGCCTGTGCGGCACCGACGGCCGCCTGCTGGTGCGCACGCCGGCGTTCCCGTCCGACCTGAACTGCTTCGACGCGATGCAGATCAGCGCCCGGCGCGACCCGCGCCTGGTGCTCAATGGCGGCGCCGTGCACGTGGCGATGCACGACGTGATCGACCAGCCGCACCCGGTGCCGGCCGCGGACGGCGTGAGCGACGGCGCCGGCGCCGCGCCAGCGGCGGGCGGCGCTTCCGCCGCAGAGGACGGTTCGGCCGCCGCGGTCGCGGCGGCGGCCTCGGAGGCCACCGCGCAGACGCCGCCGGTCACCGTCGGCCGGCTCGTCCTGCTGCACGACCTGAGCTTCATCGAGAAGCGCAGCCAGGACACGCGGCGCTACCTCGTCGGCCTGATCGCGCTGCTGGGCTTCGTGATGGCGCTGATCACGATGGTGGTGGCGCAGCTGAGCTGGCGCGGCTGGGTCAACGGCGTGCGCGCGCTGCTGCGCGGCGAGGGCATCATCAGCCCGATCACGGGCACGTCGCAGGCCACGGCCGTCGTGCTACAGCCCTTCGCCGCCGACCTGCGCGAGCGCCTGCGCGACCTCGAGGACGAGTACCGCCGCATCCAGGGCCC
>DASQCX010000639.1:0-4431 GCA_035634455.1 Burkholderiaceae bacterium | reverse complement strand
GAGGACGCGGGCTCGAACGAGGACGACCCGGGCTGGCCGCAGGTGGCGACGCTGCCGGATGCGGCGCTGACGGAAGGCATCGTCTGGGACGGCAGCGGCTCGGCCATCGGGCTCGCGCTGGCGATGCACTCGCCCGCCCGGCGCGGCACGCGCGCCTACGTGCGCATGCTGCCGGCCGCCATGATCCGCCAGCGCCTGAAGGAACACGGCATCAACTGGAACGCGATCAGCGGACGCGCGCTCGACGCGGAAGCCGCGATGCGGCTCGCGGTCTCCGCCACCGTCGCGCTGGCTTGCGAGGCCGGCACCTGACGAACGCATGAGAAGACCGCGTCCAGCGGCGACGGACCCCAACGAGACATTGGCAATGCGCAAGGGAGGAAACGAATGATCATCGGCATCGACCTGGGAACCACCAACAGCCTGGCCGCGGTCTGGCAGGACGGCCAGGCGCGCCTCATCGAGAACGGCCTCGGCGAGGTGCTGACGCCGTCCTGCGTCAGCCTGGACACCGACGGCAGCGTGCTGGTCGGCCGCGCCGCCAAGGAGCGGCTGGAGACGCACCCGGAACGCACCGCCGCGGTGTTCAAGCGCTACATGGGCAGCGACCGCAGGATCCGCCTGGGATCGCGCGACTTCCGCCCCGAGGAGCTGTCGGCGCTGATCCTGAAGTCGCTCAAGGCCGACGCCGAGGCCGCGCTCGGCGTGCCCGTCACCGAGGCCATCATCACGGTGCCGGCCTATTTCTCGGACGCGCAGCGCAAGGCCACGCGCGCCGCGGGCCAGATGGCCGGGCTGCGCGTGGAGCGCCTGCTCAACGAGCCCACGGCCGCGGCGCTGGCCTACGGCATCCACCAGCGCGACGAGGAGTCCAGGTTCCTCGTGTTCGACCTCGGCGGCGGCACCTTCGACGTCTCGATCCTGCAGATGTACGACGGCGTGATGGAGGTGCGCTCGTCGGCCGGCGACAACTTCCTCGGCGGCCAGGACGTCGTCGACGCGCTGGTGGAGATGTTCTTCCGCCGCGCGAACCTGCCTGACAGGCTGCGCCAGGACATCGGCTTCATGCAGCGCCTGGGCGCGCAGGCCGAGGCCGCCAAGCGCGCGCTGGGCACGCAGCCGCGCGCGACGATGCGCATCCTGGAAGGCGACGTCGAACACCGGCTCGAGCTCGACGAACTCGCGCTGGAGGACGCCTGCAAGCCCCTGCTGCAGCGGCTGCGCGCGCCCGTCGAGCGCGCGCTGCGCGACGCCAACCTGCGCAGCAGCGAGCTCGACACCGTCGTGCTGGCCGGCGGCGCCACGCGCATGCCCATCGTGCGCCGCCTGGCCACGACGATGTTCGGCCGCTTCCCCGCCATCGACCTGAACCCCGACGAGGTCGTCGCGCTCGGCGTCGCCGTGCAGTGCGGCCTGAAGGCGCGGGACGCGGCGCTGTCCGAGGTCGTCATGACCGACGTCGCGCCGTACTCGCTGGGCATCGAGCTGTCGATGCGGCTGGACGAGACCACCTGGTCGCACGGCCACTTCGATCCGATCATCGAGCGCAACACCACCGTCCCGGTGAGCCGCGTCAAGACCTACTATCCGGCGGGCGCCCGGGCCGACCACGTCTCGCTGCAGGTCTACCAGGGCGAGGCGCGCATGGTCAAGGACAACATCGCGCTGGGTTCGCTGAAGGTGCCGCTGCCGCAGGGCACCGAACAGGAGCGCGCGGTCGAGGTGCGCTTCACCTACGACATCAACGGCCTGCTGCAGGTCGAGGGCAAGGTCGCCAAGACGGGACAGGTCTACAGCGTCGTCATCGAGGGCAACCCCGGCGTGCTGAGCGACGAGGAGATTCAGCAGCACCTGAAGTCGCTGGCCGAACTCAAGATCCATCCGCGCGACCAGATCGAGAACCGGACGCTGCTGGCGCGCGCCGAGCGCTACTACGAGCAACTGCGCGGCGAGCAGCGCGACTGGATGGGCCGCCAGATCATGGCCTTCGAGCAATTGCTCGCCCTGCAGGACGCGCGCCGCATCGCGCCGGGCCAGCGCACGCTGCGCGACATCCTGGACCAGCTCGACAAGTCCACCTACCTCGACGGCGAGCGCGGCGCATGAGCGGCGCGCAGCTTCCTTTCCTGGCGACGCTGGAGGTCGACGCGACGCAGGATCCCGACGAGCGCACGCTGCGTCGGGCCTACGCGCGCAAGCTCAAGCAGATCGACATCGAGAACGAGCCGGAGCGCTTCCAGGCGCTGCGGGAGGCGCTCGAGCAGGGCCTGCGCTGGATCGCGTGGCGCGACCAGCAGCGGATCGCCGCGGCGTCGCGCGCGCCCGATCCGGCGCCGGCGCCGACAGCCGAGCCTCTGCCCGAACTCGCGCCCAGGCCCGCGCCGCCGCCGCAGCCGCCAGCTGCCCCGGCACTGCCGCGTGGCGACGCCATCGACCCTGTGTCGCCGGCCGACGGGCCGCGCGTGCGCCCCTTGCCTGACGCGGGCCAGGCGCCGCAGGCCCCGCCGGCGGCGCCCCGGGCCACGCGCGGCACCGCGCCGCCGCTCGCCGCCCCCGCCGCGCCGGCGCCCGCACCACGCGCCGCCGCCGCCCGTGCGCCGGAGCCGAAGCCGCCCGACGCCGACGACGTCGCCGCGGCCGTCTTCGCGCGCTTCCAGCGCCGCATCGGCGACGGCCTGAAGGACGACGAGGCGGCGCGCGCACTGCTGCTGCGCTTCCTGGGGGACCCCGGGCTCGCCAGCATCGACGCGCGCTCGGCCTTCGAGGCCAGCGTCGCGCGCCTGCTGGCCGGCAACTGGAAGCCGGGGCACCAGCACCTGTTCGACCCGGCCATCGAGGTGTTCGGCTGGAACAGCGACCACGCGCGCCTGAAGCACTTCGGCCAGGTCGGCGTGCTGCTGACCGCCGCGATCCGCGAGCGCGCCACCGTGCGCGCCTTCAGCCCGGCGCAGCTCGCCGCGCTGGCGACGCTCCTCGAGCGGATTCGCAGCGACGCGCCGCCCGACCCGGGCCTGCTGACGCAGGAAGTGCCGCAACTGCAGTTCCTGGTCGAGCGCATCCCGAACTGGCTGCGCATCGTCTCGCCGGTGGGCCCGGTGAACCAGCGCTTCGAGATGTGGAGCAAGCTGCCACCCGCCGCCCAGCGGCCGCCGCAGGCCGCGCCGCAGCCCCAGTTCATGCGCAAGAAGGGATCTGCCGGGATGCCGGCCGGGATCGCCATGCTGGTGCTGGCGGCGCTGGGCGGCCTCAGCCACCTGGGCAGCACGGGGCCGGGCCCCTCGGCGCCGGGCGTGGCGCGGCCGCGCCCGGTGACGCACGCGCGCGCGCCCTCGCCCGCGGACGACGCCGACCTCGCGCGGCGCCAAAAGGAGGCCGAATCGCTGCTGGCGCGGATACGCCAAACTGGGGGCGGTATCCGCTGAACGGCGGGCGGCGGATCGGATGGTGGTACCGTCGCGCCAGACATCCCGTGACCTCCGTCGCACGGCCGACACAGGATGACCTTCATTTTGCGGGCTCCCGCACCGACAATCCCGCCATCACCCTCCGGCAGACCTTTCGATGAACCGACTGTTGCGCCTGCTTCCCCTCGCGATGTGCGCCGTCCTGCTGGACGCGGGCGCGCAGGACAAGCCGCCGCCCCCGCCGACCTACCGCAGCGTCGGGCCGGACGGCAAGGTCACGTACTCGGATCGCATCCCCACGGACTCGCAGATGCACACGCGGGAACTGGGCAAGACCAGCACGGCGCCGCTGCTGGCGCCGGCCAGCGGGCCGTTCGACCTGCGCCCGTCCAGCAAGCCGACCACGGCGAGCCCGCCGACCGGCGAGGGCCAGACCCCGGCGGTCGACATCGGCGGCAGGCCGTTCCCGCCGGGCCTGCCCGACGCGGTGCTGACCGTACTCGTCCACCAGTTCTTCGTGCAGTCGCTGGTCGAGACCTGCGGGCGGCAACGGCCCGTGTTCCTCGAGCGCTACCAGGCCAGCGTGCGCAACTGGCGAGATCGCAACGCCGACGTCCTGTCGCTGAGCAACCGCGTCACCTTCTCCCGCTTCACCGGCGTGCAGCGCGACATTCTGCGGGCCAGCGCGCGCCAGCGCCTGGCGACGGTGATGCCGCCGCCGGACGCCAGCGACGCCGAGCGCGAGGCGTGGTGCGACCGGATGAACACCGATCTGGTCACCCGCCGCTTCGAGCTCGTCGGCGACATGCGCATCGCCCCGCTGCTGCTGCTCGAGCAGCCCTGATGCGGCTCAGGCCAGGCGCGCGGCGATCGCCGGCACCCGCGCCTTGACGCTAGTGTCGTGATCGGGAAGTTCGTTGAATAGGTCGTGAGCGCAGAGCATACGTTGCCGAATCCTCTCTAAAACGCCTGTGGACTAGGCGCCGCGCGGAGCGAGGCTCAATGCCTCGCGAGCACGGCAACGACG
>DASQCX010000638.1:0-2476 GCA_035634455.1 Burkholderiaceae bacterium | reverse complement strand
GCCGTGCACCGCGGCCGCGACCTCGCGCAGGTCGCCGAAGTAGTTGAGCGTGTCGGCGGAGACGACGAGGTCGAACGCGCCCGGCCGCGCGCACAGGAAGGCCGTCAGCTCCTCCTTGTGCAGCTCGTCGTACACGCCGCGCCGGGCCGCGCGCTCCAGCATCGCGCCGGACAGGTCGCAGCCCGTCAGCCGGCGCGCCCAGGGTTGCAGCAGCGGGCCGCACAGGCCGGTGCCGCAGCCGATGTCGGCGACGTCGAACTGGCGCGCGGGCGCGGGCGACGCCGCGGCCACGGCGTCGGCGACGACCTGCGGCGCGCGGTAGTGCAGCTTCGCCAGCTTGGCGTCGAAGGTCGCGGCGAAGTTGTCGAACACCTTCTCGACATAGGCGTCGCTGGCCCGCCCGGGCGCGTCCTCGCCGGTGCACGCCGCCAGGTGGTGCCGCACGTACGGGTTGCCGGGCTCCTGCGCCAGCCAGGCGCGCAGGATGACGGCGGCCTTCGCGTGCTCGCCGGAGAGCAGCAGGATCTGCGAGTAGAGCTGGCGCCGCTGCTCGCCGGGGGGCAGCAGCTGCATCGCCCGCAGCGCGGCCTCGACGCCCTCGTCCATCCGGCCCTCCAGCAGCAACGCGAGCGCCAGGTTGTGCGTCGCCGGGCCGTGGTCGGGCGCGAGCACCAGCGCCTGCAGGCAGGCCTGCTCGCTGAGCGTCCAGTCCTGGCGGCGGCGGAACACCCGGGCCAGGTTGGACCAGGCGTCGGCGCTCGGGGCGAGCTCCAGGCTGCGCCTGAACGCGCGCCCGGCCGCGTCGACCTCGTCCAGGCGCATCAGGACGTTGCCGAGGTTGTTCCAGACGCCGTCGGCGCCCGGCTCGAGCTCGACGACGCGCCGCATCAGCGCCGCCGCGGCGGCGAGCTCGCCGCGCTGGTGCTTGAGGATGCCCAGCACGTTGAGCGCCTCGGCGCGATCGGGCTGGCGTTCGAGCACCGCCGCGTAGACCTTCTCCGCCTCGTCGAGATGGCCGGCCTGGTGCTGCCGCACGCCGTGGGCCAGCGCCTCGTCGAGGGTGAACGTGACGGACGCCGGCGCGTGGTCGGCGGCGGTGGAGTCGGCGGCTTCGCTCATCGGCATGTCCCCGGGTTTGCCCGCACTATGCGAGCGGCCGTCCCGGAACGCCATCCCGCGAGCGCGGTGGATCAGTCGCCGCCGAAGTGCAGGAAGCCGCGGTAGGCCGGGTTCGTCCGCAGCAGCTCGGACTGCTCGACGACCGTCGGGCGCCACAGCTGCTCGCCCAGCGTCGGCGCCGACGCCGGCAGGCGCAGGCCCGAGCCCGCCAGCCGCGCGAGGCCGACCGCCGAGAACACGTTGAGCGGATAGAGCCCGCGCACCGCGCCGGCGCGCACGTCCATCTCGGGCACCAGCCAGTCGGCGCGGCCGCCGGCGACCTCGATGGTCCGGTCGAAGAAGCCGCGCCTGGCGCGCATCTCCGTCATCGGATCGAAGCCGGGATCGAGCGTGCGGGCGTAGCCGTAGTGCATGCGATGGCGCATCAGCAGGCGCAGCAGCCGGTCCTGCGCGGCCTCCGAGGCCGGCGGCAGCAGCGCGAAGACCTCGAACGCCCGCACGCGGTCGCCCACCGACGCGCTTTCCGCGCCGACGCTGCAGATGACCTCGCCGGACTCGTCCTGGATCGCGAGCGCGTCGAGCGCGACCGGCTTCATCCTGGCCAGCGCGCGGCGCAGCGAGGACATCGGCTGCAGGTCGCCGAAGTTGATCCGGCCTTCCAGCGGCTTGAGCGGCGTCGACGCGAGCACCGCGTCGACGAGCGCGAGCAGCTCGCCCGCCGGGCCGTCCTCGCCGAACGGGGAACACCAGGCCCGGACCAGCATGGCGCCGGCCCGCTTCCTGCCGAAGAACTTCATCTGAGCGCCCTTGCGAGCCGGTTGTGACTCGCGGCATTGTCCCCGACCGGGGAGGTGCTCAGCCGGGTGGCCTCAGGTCCAGCCCGCGTCGACCGTGAACTCCTGCGCCGTGCACATGCGCCCGTCGTCCGACGCCAGGAACAGCACCATCTGCGCGATGTCCTCGGGCAGCAGCTTGTCGGGCAGGCACTGGTTGCGCGCGATGTCGTCCTCGCCGGCGGGCGTGAGCCACTTGGACACCTGGCGCTCGGTCATCACCCAGCCGGGCGACACCGTGTTGATGCGGATCCGGTGCGCGCCCAGGCTCTTGGCGAGTCCGCGCGTCAGGCCGTTGACCGAGGACTTGGCGATGGCGTAGCACGGGTACTCGCTCGCCTTGGTCTGCCAGCCGGTGGAGCCGAGGTTGACGATGGCGCCCTGCCCCAGCCGCCGCATGCCCGGCACGACGGACTGGATCGCGAAGAAGGCCGGGCGCTCGTTGATGGCCATGCGGTTGTCCCAGTACTCGGTGGTGACCGATTCGAGCGTGTGGCGGTCGTCGCTGGCCACGTTGTTGACCA
>DASQCX010000637.1:0-6870 GCA_035634455.1 Burkholderiaceae bacterium | reverse complement strand
GAGGGCCTGACGCGCGTGGCCTTCGTCACCGCCTACGACGAGTACGCGCTGTCGGCCTTCGACGCCGAGGCGCTGGACTACGTGCTCAAGCCCGTCACCGCGGAGCGCCTGGCGCGCACCGTCGAACGCCTGCAGCGCGCCCTGGCGCCGCGCCAGGACGCCCCGACCGAGGCCGCGGCCATCGACGACGCCCGCCTCGCCCGTGCGCTGCGCGCCCTGCAGTCGCCGGCGCCCGCCGCCGCGCCGCTGCGCTGGATCCGCGCCAGCCAGGGCGACCTGACGCACCAGGTCGCCGTCGCCGACGTCCTGTTCTTCCAGGCCGACGACAAGTACACCTGCGTGCGCACCGCCCAGGCCGAGTACCTGATCCGCACTCCGATCACCGAACTCGCCGCGCAGCTCGACGCCGACCAGTTCTGGCAGGTCCACCGCTCCACCATCGTCAACCTGGCCCATCTGGCCGGCACGCGCCGCGACGACGCCAGCCGGCTGTTCGTGCGCATCGCGGGGTGGAAGGACGAACTGCCCGTGAGCCGGGCGTACGTGCATCTGTTCAAGCCGATGTGAGGGCGGCCGCCTCCGGCCTCTCACTGCACGCCCGACTTCTCCTGCGCGATGTCCTGCAGGTAGGAGGCGGCGAGCGTGCCCTTGGCCTTCGCGAGCGGCAGCATCGTCGGGTAGAACTGCACGAAGGTGGAATCCACCGCGCCATGGGCCTTGTGGCAGCTGTAGCAGTCGTTGTCGCGCGGGATCATCGCGGCGGGCTTGTCCGCGTCGCCGAACGTGAAGAAGGCCCAGCCGTCGCCGCCGAAGCGGGCGCCGTCCTTGACATGGACCTCGATCCCCATGAGGTCGGTGTCCTGGTAGTAGCCGCGCTTGTTGATCGAGCCCTTGGTGTTCGCGCCGCGAGTCTCGAGCACCATCACCGTCTTGTCCGGCCAGGTGCCGGTGCGCTTGAAGGCCTGCCACGCGGCCGGATCCACGAACACGCTGTCGAACATGTGGTGGCCGGGCGGGCTGACGCGGCTGTAGCTCATGTCGATGCCGGTCGTGACGTAGATCCATTCGCGATAGTCGGGCGGCGCGCGCAGCTTGTCGCCCTCGTAGGACAGCGGCCCCGAGGCGGCATCCGCGGGTGCGGGGGCACGCATCGGCGCGGTCTGTCCGTCGTAGGACGCGGCACGCGACACGCCGATGGGCAGTGCCGCTGCCAGCACGGCGGCGATGAGGGCGGCGAGGGTGAAGAGGTTCTTTTCCATGCCGCGATGATGCGTCGGGGCACCGTCGCGGGCGAGCGCGCCGGCTGCACGATGGCGTCGATTCGCTGCAGCGGCTGCCGCCGCGCGCGCACGAGCGCGTACCATTTGCTCATGCCTTCGACCCACCGCATCGCGCTCGCTCCACGCTGGGCCTCGATAGCCGCCATCTGGGGCGGCATCGGCCTGTTCGACGCGACGCAGACGGTGGTGTCGATGAAGGCCATGGGCATGCGGCACGCGTGGGTGGAGCTGTTCGCTTTCCAGTTCCTGAACTGGCTGCCCTGGGCCCTCGCCACCCCGGCGCTGATGAGGCTCAGCGTGCTTGTCCCGCTGCGCCTGCGCTGGTTGCGCGAAGGCCGCCGCTCCGCCGAGGCGCTGCGCGCATGGGGCCTGCACGGCGCGAGCTGGCTGGCCGTGACGTTGGGGGCATCGCTGTGGGTCGCGCTGTCCGAGCACCTGCTGAATCCATGGAATCCGGACGCTCCGGCGCAACCGGTGGGGCAGCTGTTCCTCGCGCACGTATACGCGCGGCTTCTCTCCTCGCTGTTCGTCTACTACTGCATCGTGACGGCCAGCCGCGTGCTGGAGGCCAACGAACGGCTGGCCGCGCAGCGCGCCGCTTCCGCGGATCTCGCGCGCCAGCTCGCGCAGGCGCAGCTCGACGCGTTGCGCCACCAGGTGGAGCCGCACTTTCTCTTCAACGCGCTCAACGCGATCGCCGGCCTGGTGCGCGAGCACCGCAGCGAACTCGCGGTCGAGACCATCGCCCGCGTCAGCGAGTTCCTGCGCCACACGCTGCACGGTGCGGCGACGCAGGAGGTGTCTCTCGAGGAGGAGCTGCATTTCGCCCGGATGTACCTGGACATCCAGAAGCTGCGTTTCGGCGAGCGCCTGTCGCTGCGCCTGGACGTGGCGCCTGCGCTGGGCCATGTGCTCGTGCCGCGGCTGATCCTGCAGCCGCTGGTGGAGAACGCGATCAAGCACGGCATCGCGCGTCGCGCGCAGGCGGGCTCGGTGGAGCTGCGGGCGGAGCGCACGTCCACGGGCCTGGTGATCTCGCTGTACAACGACGGCCCGGTCATGGCTCGCGGCGAAATGCGGGAGACGGCGGCCAACGATTCGGCCGACGGCGAGGTCGGCGCCCTCGTCAACCATGAAGGGCGCCGCAGCGGGTCGATCGGCCTGAGCAACGTGCGCGATCGTCTGCGAGGCCTCTACGGCGCGGACGCGGCGCTGGACGTCGCCAATGTCGACGATCGCGGGGTGCTCGTGACGATACGCCAGCCCTGGCGCGAGTCGTCCGGCACGCACGCCGCATGACGATGCGCGCCGTCATCGTGGACGACGAGCCGCTCGCGCGCAGCTCGCTGCGCGTGCTGCTGGCGCGCGATCCGCAGATCGAGCTCGTCGCGGAATGCGGTTCGGGCGAGGAGGCGGTCGAGCGCGTGTCCGACCTACGGCCGGACCTCCTGTTCCTCGACGTGCAGATGCCCGAGGTCGATGGATTCGACGTGATCGAACGCCTCGGCGGGAGCGTGCCGCCCGCGGTGGTCTTCGTCACCGCGTTCGATCAGCACGCGCTGCGCGCCTTCGATGCGGGTGCGCTGGACTACCTGCTCAAGCCCTTTTCCGATGCACGATTCGGCCTCGCGCTGGCGCGCGCCAAGGAACAGGTCGCGCAGGCTCGCGCCACCCGCGGAACACCGGCCATGCCGACACGCCTGGCCGTACGAAGCGGCCGCACGGTGCACTTCGTGGCGTTGTCGGACATCGCCTGGGTCGAGTCGGCCGACTACTGCGTCGACCTGCACGTGGCCGGCCGCACGCATACCCTTCGGCGCAGCATGGCATCGGTCGAGGCCGAGCTCGAGCCCGCCGGGTTCTGTCGCATCCATCGAACCGCCATCGTGAACCTCTCGCACGTGCGCGCGCTCGAGGCGGGCGCCGACGGCGAAGCGGAGGTCGTCCTGCAGGGCGGAACGCGCCTGCCTACCAGCCGCAAGCACCGGACCGCGTTGCAGGAGCGGCTCGGGCTGCGCTGAGCGTGGGCCGAGCCATCCGCGCGAGCGCGGCGCGATCCGTCGACGGGGTCAGTAGGCGCCAGGGTCCTTGACCATCATGCAGCCGGGCAGGCGGGCCAGCTTCTCGTTGAACCACTTGAGCGTGCCCTTCTTCTTCACGCCCTGATCGGGGTCGTTGAAGTGGACCTCGACCTTGTCGACGCCCGTCACGACGATGATGTGGCCGCACCCGAACCAGTATCCGGCCGACCAGATCGGGCCGCCGAATTGGCCTTCTCCTGGGCGACGAGGGGACATCCAGCTTGATCATCGGCATGGCGCGGATCCTTGTTGAGCGACTCGGCGGGTACCCGCCGGTGTTCTAGCACCAAGGCGCGGCGACCCGTATCCCAAACACTCGGCGGCGTCCCGCCGGCGCACGATGCGGGCGGACTCGCCCGCGTGGCGACGCGCTCGCCGCGCCCGGTCGAGCGGGGTCGCCCGTTCAGCGCAGCGAGCTCGCGAACTCGGGCGCCGCCGGTGTCGAGAAGCGATAGCCCTCGGCCTCCAGCGTCGTGATCAGCGTCTCGAGGTTGTCGACGCTGATGTGCTGCGTCTCGTGCATCAGGACGACGCCGCCGCGATGCGCGCGCACGCTGGCGACGACGTGGCCGACGAAGTCGCGGCGATAGGCCGGCAGCACGCCGCAGGACAGCGCCTCGGCCGGCGTCAGGCCGGACGGGCCGTCGAAGGCCCAGTCGCAGGAATCGACGTGCCAGCCGACGATGCGATAGCCCATCGTGCGCACGAGGGCGTTGGTCTCGCAGCTGGAGTTGCCGTACGGGTAGCGGAACAGCGGCGTGGCGCCGAGGTCGGCGTGCAGCAGCGCGTCGGCGCCGTCGACCTCGCGCGTCTGCGCCTCGACCGGGATGTCGTGGAAGTTCGGGTGCGACCAGCTGTGGTTGCCGATGACCGCGCCGGGCAGCGCGCGCATCGCCGCCACCAGATCCGGATGCGCCTTCGCCTTCTCCGCGATCAGGAAGAAGGTCGCGGGCACGTGGTGGCGCGCGAGCACGGCCAGGATCGTCTCGGTGCGGCCGGGCTCGGGCCCGTCGTCGAAGGTCAGCGCGACGACGCCCTGCGGCGGCAGCGTCGCGATGTCGCTCTCGAAGCGGCAGCTGCGGACCAGCTCCTCTTCGGGCTTCTCGAGATGCTCCTGCAGGCGCACCAGGTGGGCATGCCGAAGCACCGCGGCGTGCGTGCGCGCATGCGATGCGGCCGATGCCGCCGCGGAGGCCACGGGCGCCGAGGCCGGCGCGGCGACCTGCGCGCGCACGGTGGCTGCGGCGCAGGCGACGAGCGCAACGAGCGCGAAACGATGAAGGGACGACAGGCGTGAACGGATCAAGAAGGCTTCCTCTGCGCGAATGGCGCGCGCCGTAGTCTAGAAGATCGTGCCTGTCGCGATCCCGTCGGAGGCGCGCGGATCTCAGGTCCTGCGCAGCGCCGTCGCCCGCTGCCCCGCGGTGAGCGCATCCGCGCAGTCGGCCGCGAAGAAGGCCCAGTTGTCGGCGTTGCGGATGGTCTCGGCGCTCGGATAGCCGGCGTGCGGGCCGATGCCCGACCAGGCATAGCGCGAGTGGCCGTCGTCGACGTCGTGCGTGCCGCAGACCAGGTGCGAGAGCTCGTGCACGAGGATGCGCGTCCAGTTGGCCTGGCCGCGCAGCACGTTGCCGGCGCGGTCGTCGAAGAAGGCGCCTTCGACGTAGACCACGTCCATGCCCTCGCTGCGGGCGCGGAACGCGAAGGCCTCGGCGCGCAGGAACTCGGCTTCCAGGCCGGTGCTCGCGGCGCGCAGCGGCACCCAGTCGGTGATGACGAAGCGGCCGCGGTTGAGCGCGGCGACGATGTCCTTGAAGCCGCGGGCGAGCGTCGCGACCAGCCGGTCGACGGCCGCCTCGCTCGCGCCGGGTTCGGCGAACCAGCGCCGCACCAGGGCGCGGGCGACCGCGCGTTCCGGGCTCGCGCTCGCGCCCCCGCGCGCGCGGCGCGCCAGCGCGAGCACGATCGCGGCGCGCTGGCACCAGGCCATCCCTTGCAGGGTCGCGGCGGCGAGCCAGCGGCGCTGCGCGGCGTCGAAGTGCTCGCGCTGTCCCGCCAGCAGCAGGCGCGCGCCGGCGACGGTGGCCGCCTCGCCGGCGAACTGGCTGCTGGGCCAGTCGGTGAACTCCGTCGGCAGCGCCACGATCCACACGCCGCGGCTGCCCGCGCGGCTCTCGAGATAGACATGGCGCAACAGCTTGAGCGCCGCGGCGCGCCGGCGGGCGTCGTCGGCGACGATGCCGCCGTCGGCGTCCGTCGCGGCCGCCCGCAGCAGGCCGTCGGCCTCGTCCACCCGTGCGGCGTCGGCCCCGTGCGTGGCGCGGCGGCGCAGGTCGGCGAGCGCCTCGGACCGGCTGACGTCGAAGCCGTCGTGGCCCATCAGGCGCGCCAGTTGCGCGACGACGGGTTGCCAGCCGGCCTCGAACGCGTCGGCGGACGCCAGCGCCTCGCGCGCGGCGTCGTATTCGCTCCTGAACTTGCGGTTCCAGTCGACCATCTCAATGCCTGGAAAGGACGTCGCGCGGCGATCGCATCACGGACGCCGCTGCGCGCCCCGCCGCGCAGCACCTCAGGACGCGGTCACTTGGGCGTGGAGTCGGGACCGGAGACCCAGGTCGACGTCCGGGCGGCGAGGTCGACGCGGTAGACGCCGCCGACTTCGTTCTCGATCTCCAGCGCGCCGCCGCCCGGCGCCAGCGTCATGCGCCGGAAGTAGCGGCCGGGACTGGACACGCCCGCGGCCGAATGGTCGGGGACGTCGTAGACCTTGAGCATCCACAGCCGCTCGCCGCTGGCGGGGTCGACGGCGACCAGGTAGCCGCCGCGCCCCGCACCGCCATGGCGCTGGGCCTCGAGATCCTGCTGGTAGCGGACGCCGTCGCGCTCGACCGGCGCGACCTGCGGCGGGGCGGGACGGCTGGGGCGTCCGGGGCCGGGGCTGTTCATGGGAGGATTCTCCTTGTCGGTAGGGCGATCGGTCGCGCAGGCCGCCGCGGCGCAAGCCAGCAGCAGCACGGCGGCGGCACGCCGGCTCATTTGATCGTCAGGGCCAGCGCGCGCTGGCCGCTGGTGAGGGCGGCCGCGCAGTCGGCCGCGAAGAAGGCCCAGTTGTCGGCGTTGCGGATGCAGTCGGAACCCGGATAGCCGGCGTGCGGCCCGATGCCGTACCAGGCGTAGCGGGCGTTGCCGTTGTCCACGTCCTCGGTGCCGCACACGAGGTGGGTGAGCTCGTGCACGACGATGCGCGTCCAGTTCGCCTGCCCGGGCAGCACGTTGCCGGCGTTGTCGACGAAGAAGTTGCTCTCGATGTAGACCACGTCCAGCCCTTCGCCGTTGGCCGCGAAGGTGAACGCCTCGGAGGCGAGGAAGTCCAGCTCGTCGGCATCGGACGTGCCGCGGAACGGCACCCAGTCGGTGACGACGAAGTGGCCCTTGTTCAGCATCGCGACGATCTTCTTGAAGCCCTGGCTCAAGGTGGCGACGTAGGTGGCGAGCGTGGCGTCGGGCAG
>DASQCX010000636.1:0-2775 GCA_035634455.1 Burkholderiaceae bacterium | reverse complement strand
GCCTGGTAGGCGATGCGCAACGCATCGCGGAAGCCCTTGGTCGTGACGAGCAGCGTGCGGTCGCCCTTGCGTTCGAGCAACGCGTTGGTCGCGACCGTCGTGCCCATCTTCACCATGTCGACGTGCGCGGGCGTGATCGGCTCGCCTGCCGCGAGGCCGAGCAGGTGGCGGATGCCGGCCACGGCCGCGTCGCGGTACTGCTCGGGGTTCTCCGACAGCAGCTTGTGCGTGACGAGCGTGCCGTCGGGGCGCTTGGCGACGATGTCGGTGAAGGTGCCGCCGCGGTCGATCCAGAACTGCCAGCGCGAGGGGGGGGTGGGGGCTTGGGTGGTCATTGCGGTCATCCCTTCAGGTCGGTGACGAACATCTTGCCGGGGGCATGCGTGATGCAGAGAGGCAGGCCGCTGCGCTGCGCGACCCATTGCGCGGTCACGCCGCAGGCCCAGAACACGGGCACCTCGTCGTCGAGGATGTCGACGGCGTCGCCATAGTCGGGCCGCATCGGGTCGGCGATGCCCAGCGCGTGCGGGTTGCCCACGTGCACCGGGGCGCCGTGGGCTTGCGGAAAGCCGGTGCAGATCTCGATGACGCGCGCGACGTCGCGGCTCCTGATCGGGCGCATGCTCACGACCAGCTCGCCTGCGAAGCGGCCGGCCGGCACGCAGGCGCGCGTGGTGCGGAACATCGCCACGTTGCGCTGCTGGCGCACGTGGCGCAGCGGGATGCCGGCGCGTTCCAGCGCCGACTCGAACGAGAAGCTGCAGCCGGTCAGGAAGCTGACGAGGTCGGGCCGCCACAGCGCGGCGACGTCGGTGCGCTCCTCGACGAGCTCGCCGTCGCGGTAGACGCGGTAGCCGGGCAGGTCGGTGGCGATGTCGGAACCGGGCGCGGCGAGCACCTCGCGCGTGCCGGGCGCCAGCACCTCGACGATCGGGCAGGCCTGCGGGTTGCGCTGGCAGAACAGCAGGAAGTCGAACGCGTCGTCCTGCGGGACGATCGTCAGGTTGGCCTGCACCCGCCCCGGCGCGTGGCCGGCCGTCGGGCGGTCGAAGGCGCCGCTGCGGCAGGCCTGACGCAGCGCCGCGGGGTCGTCGTGGTGGGTGGGCATGGAGGCATTCTGGAAATCGGGTCGGCGCGGCGCAAGCGCAAAGTTTTTCTCTGAGCCTATCGATTTTTCTTCTTGAGTGGCCGGGGCGGCGTGCGCGTCTTCCCGGCGTTGCCGCCGAAGGCGTCGATGAACTTCAGCGCATCCTGGATCACCGACGTCAGCGCCGACGATCCCGGGTCGTGGCGGTAGCTGGCCAGCACCGGCAGCGGCGACAACGCCGTCTCGCACGGCAGGATCGCGATCTCGTGGCGGCGCACCAGCGCCTCGGCCGCGATGCGCGGCAGCGTCGCGATGCCGAAGCCGGCCTCGATCAGGTGCACCATCGCCGGGATCGAGGACACCGCGTGCAGCCGCGGCGGCTCCAGCCCCTCGCCGCGCAGCTGCTCCAGCAGCGCGAGATGCGGCTGCGAGCCGCGCTGGAAGGTCATCACCTCGTGCGAGACGATCTGCGCCAGCGTGTACGGCGTGCGCCGCATGAGCGACTTCGCGCCGACGAACACCATCTCCATCATCGGCAGCGGACGGCTGCGGATGTCGGGCGCGGAGACCGACTGCGCGGCGAAGACCAGGTCCAGCGTGCCGCGCCTGACCGCCTCGGCGAGCACGGGCGTGATCTCCACGGTGAGCTCCAGCTGCAGCTTCGGATGCGCGCTGCGCAGGTGCTGCAGCAGCGGGATCAGCCAGGTGTGCAGCACCGACTCGATCGCGCCGACGCGCAGCAGGTGCACGCCGCCGGCCTCCTCGGTGCCGAGCTCGTCGCGCATCTGGCGGTGGATCGCCATCAGGCGCTCGGCGTAGTCGAGGAAGCGCATGCCGGCGTTGGTCAGCGCGAACTGCTGGCGGTCGCGCCGGTCGATCAGCAGGGTGCCCAGCTCCTCCTCGAGCGCGGAGATGCGGCTCGAGATCGCCGACTGCGTCATGAACAGCTTCTCGGCCGCCCGCGTCATGCTCTTGAGGGTCGCGACCCAATAGAACGCTTCGACAAATCGCTGGTTCATGGCGCCCTTGATGGTGGTTCGCGACGCGTGCCGCGGTGGCCGTGGCGGCCGACTTTACCCCTGCGCCAGCTGCTTCATCTGCGACTTCAGCGCCTTGCGCCCGTCGGCGTTGGTGGCGCGCCAGGCCTGCAAGGCCAGCGCGAGGAACTGCTGCTCGCCGGGCGTCGGGCCCGCGGCCTCGCGCTCCTCGTCGAGCCAGCCCGCGGGCTTGCCGCAATGCCGCTCGATCTGGCGCGCGAGCTTGTCGCCGATAGTGCGCGCCGACTTGATCTGGCTCCACATGCTGGGCGAGATCTCCACGTGGGCGGCGAAGGCCTGCTCCAGGCCCTTGGGCGCGACGCCGGTGGCGACGGCGCCTTCGGCATAGGCCTGGAACAGCGCGAGGACGTTGCGGCGGCGGAAGACGGCGGGATCGGGCACGGGACGGGAAGCGGCGGACGGGCAGCCCGGATTGTCGCCGTCGCGGCGAGTCTCGTAAAGACTATTTACGCCACGCGGGTCGGGTATCAGTGCTCGCGGCCCGCCGTCTCGCGGAGGTCGTCGCGCGTGCGCAGGGCGCTGCGCAAGGCCTCGCGGATGCCCTCGACCTGCGTGGCCAGCGCCATGGCCGGCACCTCGCGCCCGGCGGCCTGCTCGGGCGTGTACGGCACGTGCACGAAGCCGCCGCGC
>DASQCX010000635.1:0-1568 GCA_035634455.1 Burkholderiaceae bacterium | reverse complement strand
CTCTACGACCGCCTGCGCGCCGGCGACGGCGCCGCCGTGCGCGGTCACCTTCTCGCCGATCCCGAGTACCAGCGGCGCTCCGCTCGCTTTCTCGAGAATCACGACGAGCCGCGCGCGGCCGCCGTGTTTCCGACGGCGATGCATCGGGCGGCCGCGGTGGTCACGTTCCTGGTGCCCGGCCTGCGCTTCATCCACGAGGGCCAGCGCTCGGGGCGGCGACTGCGCGTCTCCAATCACCTCGGCCGGCGAGCCGAAGAGCCGGTCGACCAGGAGCTGAAGGCGGACTACACCGCGCTCCTGGCCTGCATGCGCCGTCCGGAGGTACGCGACGGCGCCTGGCGGCTTCTCGAGCCGCGGCCGGCGTGGGACGGCAATCCCACGTGGGATCGCTTCGTGGTGTTCTCGTGGGAGGGCGCCGGCCGGCGGCTGCTCGTCGCGACCAACTACGGCCCGACGCGAGGTCAGTGCTACGTTCGGCCGACCGACGCGAGCATCGCGGGCCGGACGATCGTCCTGCGCGATCTCATGGATCCGGCCACGACGTACGAGCGCGCCGGCGACGACCTGGCCGCGCGCGGACTCTATGTCGATCTGCCCGCCTGGGGCGCCAACGTCTTCGAGGTGACCGCGCGTCCGTGATCAGTTCGACGAGCAGGTGCCGAACATGAGAAAGCCGCCGCTCCGCACGATGACGGCGCTCGACATGGCGCCCGAGTCCTGCTTGACGGCCATCGTCCAGCCGCCGCCCAGCTCGGTGCCGCCGATCAGGAGCCGGCCGCCGTCGTTGTTGACCCAGGCGATCTTGATCGTCCGGCCCGTTGCGGCACCGCTGATGACGCGCTGGCCGACGTCGACGTTGAGCACCTGGGGCAGGCCGACGGTGTCGGCGTTGCCGCGAACGCAGACGCTGGGCTCGCTGCAGATCATCGTGGTCTCGATCGTGCACTGCATCGGCTTCGAGCCGTCGTAGGGCGGCGCGGCAGCGGCAACAACGGCGAATACAAGGACCAGCAGCACGCTCGATGCGATCCGTACGAAGGTCATCGAGCGAGCACTATAACCCAGATCGACCGTCGTCGCACCCTTACCAGACACGCAGCCCCGGCGAATTCAGCGGCGTCGTGGCGGCGAGGCGAATCAGGGTCGGCCCGTAGGCGATCGCGATCAGGATGGCCGCCAGCGCCAGCCATCCCCGCCACCGGTCGACGAACGCGGGCGCGTGATCCGGTCCCGAGACCGCGTCCGCGAACTCGGCGGCGGGCTGCGGGGCCCGGCGCGCGACTGTCGCCGTGAGCGCCACGTTGAGGAAGTAGAGCGTCGCGCTCAGGAAGAGCACCGCGCCGCCGATACCGACCAGCGGCAGCAGGGTCTTCCACTGCGGCTGCATGTACGAGATGTGGCCGATGTCGGTGCGGCGCGGCATCCCGCGCAGCCCGAGCTCGTGGAGGGTCGGCGAGAAGATCAGCATGCCCCCGAACCAGAGCCACACCTGGACCAGGGCGAGCGCGCGGCTCCAGAGCACGCGCCCCGCGAGGTGCGGGACCAGCCAGTAGCTGATGCCCATGAAT
>DASQCX010000634.1:0-2002 GCA_035634455.1 Burkholderiaceae bacterium | reverse complement strand
CACGTGCGCGCGGCGCGGGTGTCGACGGAAAAGCCCGACGTCTATCCGGACTGCGAGTCGGTGGGCGTGGAAGTGTTCGGCCTGAAGGACGCAGCATGAGCCTCGAGGAACCCAAGGTCACGGCCGGCGAGGCCGCCGTGGAAGCGACGGCCGAGGCGCAGTCCGAGGCGGCGCGCAAGAAGCACGCCTACGAGATCAACAAGCTGTCCAAGCGCCTGCACCGCCAGGTGGGCGCGGCCATCATCGACTTCAACATGATCGAGGAAGGCGACAAGGTCATGGTGTGCCTGTCCGGCGGCAAGGACAGCTACGCGATGCTGGACATCCTGCTGTCGCTGCGCGAACGCTCGCCGGTGAAGTTCGAACTGATCGCCGTCAACCTCGACCAGAAGCAGCCCGGCTTCCCCGAGCACGTGCTGCCCGGCTACCTGCGCTCGCGCGGCGTGCCCTTCCACATCGAGGAGCAGGACACCTACTCCATCGTCACGAAGCACATCGAGCCCGGCAAGACGATGTGCTCGCTGTGCTCGCGCCTGCGCCGCGGCATCCTGTACCGCGTGGCGGGCGAGCTCGGCTGCACCAAGATCGCGCTGGGCCACCACCGCGACGACATCGTCGTGACGATGTTCATGAACATGTTCTTCGGCAGCCGCCTCAAGGGCATGCCGGCCAAGCTGGTGAGCGACGACGGCCGGAACGTGGTGATCCGCCCGCTGGCCTACGTCGACGAGACCGACCTGGTGCGCTGGGCCGAGCACCGCCAGTTCCCCATCATCCCGTGCACGCTGTGCGGCAGCCAGGACAACCTGCAGCGCGTGCAGGTCAAGGCGATGATCCGCGAGTGGGAGAAGCAGTACCCGGGCCGCATCGAGAACGTCTTCACCGCGATGGCCAACATCACGCCCTCGCACATGATGGATCGCGCGCTGTACCCGTTCACGACGATCCAGGCCAGCGGCCGGCCCGAGCCCGGCGGCGACATCGCGTTCGACGAGGACGAGTCCTGCGCGACGCCCAGGCCGGGCGTGATCCGCATCTCCTGAAGCTTGAACCGCGCGCGGCGCCGGCGGAATCGACGAGGACCGCCGCGGCGCCGCAGCAAGGCTGCGGAAAGCGTCCGGGCGGGCGCGCCGCGTGCCGGTACATACTCCGGTTACACGCGAGCGCAAAGCTCGGCATCGTGGTGCCGCGACGCGGCACCCCCTGGAGTCCGCCATGACCATCATCCACACACTCCGACACATCGTCGCCCTGGCCGCGCTCGCCGCCGCGGCGGCCCTGGCCGGCTGCGCCAGCATGAACACGGTCGACACCTCGGTGGCGACCTTCGGCGCCTGGCCCGCCAACACCGCGCCCGGCACCTACGCCTTCGACCGCCTGCCGTCGCAGGAGAAGAACCCGCAGCGCGCGCTGGCCGTCGAGAACGCCGCGGCGCAGGCCCTGGCCAACGCCGGCTTCCGCCCGGTGGCCGAGGGCGGCAAGCCGGCGGTCATGATCCAGATCGGCGCGCGCACCGAGCGCTTCGAGCAGGCGCCCTGGGACGACCCGTTCTGGTGGGGCGGCCCGCGCCGCTGGGGCTATCGCGGCTGGGCCGGCTACGGCTACGGCCCGTACGGTCCGTGGGGCCCCTATGGCTACCACCGCGGCGTCTGGGCGCCGTTCCCGCCGGAGCCGGACGTCTACCTGCACGAGGTCGCGCTGCTGATCCGCGACGCCGAGACCGGCAAGGCGCTGTACGAGACGCGGGCGTCGACCGACGGCTACAGCTCGGGCGGCGACCGGCTGCTGGCGGCGATGTTCGACGCGTCGATGAAGGATTTTCCGCGGACGAACGACAAGGCGCACAGCGTCCGCGTGATGCTGCCGATGGTGCCGGCGGCACCGGGCGCCGCGCCGGCGGCGAGCGCGCCCAGCGCCTGACCTGATCGCCAGGCGCCGCGCGCCTGGCTTACTTGGCTTTCTTCTTCGGCCGTTCCCAGTTCGCGAACGCCACCTGGCGTGC
>DASQCX010000633.1:0-1762 GCA_035634455.1 Burkholderiaceae bacterium | reverse complement strand
CGCTGGCACGCCCGACACCGCCAATCCCGCGAGCATCCCACAGAACGAGCTGGCGGGCTGGGGCCGGGAACCTGGCATCACCTGGCTCGGGCAGGTCGCCGACATCGCCACCATCTGGCAGCGCGCCCACATCGCGGTGCTGCCATCGCGCCGCGAGGGATTGCCCAAGAGCCTGCTGGAGGCGGCCGCATGCGGAAGGCCCCTGATCGCGACCGACGTGCCGGGCTGCCGCGAAATCGTGATCGCGGAGAAGACCGGCCTGCTGGTGCCGGTCGACGATCCGGCGGCGCTGGTCGCCGCCATAGAGCGGCTGGTGCGCTCCTCCCAGCAACGCATTCGCCTCGGCGTCGCAGCGCGGCGGTTGGTCGACGAACGCTTCGCCGCGGACCTGATCGGGAAGGCAATCGTCGAACTCTATCACGGCCTGCTCGAAACATGACGGACGATAAGCGATGGGGCTGCGGGACGTCGCGGTAATCCTGCTGGCCGGCCTCGGCAGTGCGGCGCTGATCGTCATCATGGAGCCGCTGTTTGCGCGCTATGCGCTGGCGCGGCCCAATGCGCGCTCCTCCCACAAGGCGCCGACGCCACAGGGCGGGGGCGTGGCAGTGGTGCTCGGCGCCGCCATCGCGCTCGCCGCGGTCGCGCTGTTCGATCCGGCCACACGCGCATTGTTCACGGGTCTCGTTCCGCTCGCCGCGGCGGTGGTGCTGCTGATGGCTGTCGGCGTGGCGGACGATATTTACGCATTGACGCCACTGCCGCGCCTCGCGCTGCAGGCGGTCGCGGTCATCGCCGTGGTCGCGACACTGCCGGCCGAGCTGCGCGCGCTGCCCATGCTGCCGCTCGCGGTCGAACGCAGCGCGGAAATCCTCGCCGTGCTGTGGTTCGTCAATCTCGTGAACTTCATGGACGGCATCGACTGGATCACGGTGGCGGAGACCCTGCCGATCACCGCCGGCGTGTTCGCCCTCGCTTTGCTCGGCGCGGTACCGGACACCCCGGCCCTGATCGCGCTCGCACTGTTCGGCGCCGTGCTCGGCTTCGCCCCGTTCAACCGGCCAGTGGCAAAACTCTTTCTCGGCGATGGCGGCAGCCTGCCGATCGGCCTCGTGCTGGCGTGGCTCCTGCTGCAGCTCGCCGGCAGCGGCCATCTCGCCGCGGCGTTGCTGCTGCCGCTCTATTACGTCGCCGACGCCACGCTCACGCTGCTGCGCCGGATGGCACGGGGCGAGCGCATCACCCAGGCGCACCGCAGCCATTTCTACCAGGTCGCGACCACCCGCGGCTATTCGGTGATGGGCGTGGTGCAACGCGTGTTCGGCGTGAACGTCGTGCTGGTCTGGCTCGCCGTGGTTACGGTGCTGTTCGATTCGATCGTCTTCGATGTCGTCGCCTTGCTGCTCGGGGCAGCGGAAGTGGCCCTGCTGCTGCGCGCGCTGGCGCGGGGGCGGTGATGAAAGTCCTCGTCACCGGCGCCACGGGCTTCGTCGGCCGCGATGTCGTGGCGGCACTCGCCGCAGATGGCAACGAAGTCCGTGCCGCGGTCCGCCATGAGCCGTCGCCGCCATTGCCGCGCGCCGTCGCGGTCGCGAATCACGGCGATCTCGCCGGGCCCATCGATTGGGGCCCGCTGCTGGCAGGCATGGATTGCGTCGTGCACCTCTCCGGCATCGCTCATGCCGGGCCCGGCGTCGCCGAAGAGCGCTATGACCTCGTCAATCATCGCGCCACGGAATCGCTCGCTGTCGCAGCCCACGCC
>DASQCX010000632.1:0-2840 GCA_035634455.1 Burkholderiaceae bacterium | reverse complement strand
CGATGCGTGCAGACGTTGGACAGGCAGCGCAGCGTGCCCGCGCCGTCGCGCGCGAGCAGCAGCGGCTCGGACAGGCTGCCGGGCAGCATCTCGCGCGGCGACAGCGCGCCGGGCGCGGCGACGTCGGCGCTGTCGCCGATCCACTGCCAGCTGCGCGCGAACACGCGCTCCACCACGCGGTCGTAGGTGACGGCGTCGCGATAGAACGCGCTGGGCAGGGTGGAGGCGACGGTGATGTCGGGGTCGACGTGGTACGACGAGGGCAAGGCGGTCTCCGCGATACGGCGCGGCCATCATGCCGCGGCGGCCGCCGCCGCGACATTGCGGGCTGCCCCGATGCCCGGCGCGGCGCCGCGCTCAACGGCGCCGGATCAGCCAGACGATGAGGTTCACCAGCGCGCAGGCCACCGCGGCCATGACGCCGTCCGTCAGCAGCCGCTGGACGGGCAGCGCGAGGCCCTCGGCCGCCGCCGCGCGGATCAACGCGGCGGCCGTGCTCGTGGAGGCCCGGGCCGAACCGGGGTCGTGGACGAGGAGGCGGGCCATCACGCCTGCTCCACGGCGGCCCGCTCGGCGAGGGCCTTCAGCGCGGCCAGCACCTCGGGGAAGTCGGCCGTGACCAGCGGGCCCAGCGTGTCCGCCTCGGGACCATGGACCGTGATCGCGTAGGTCACCCGCGTGCCGCCCGCGGGCAGCGGGTGCAGTTCGTGCGAGACGAGGAAGCGCGTCTCCTCCAGCACCGTCTCGTCGACGAAGCCGCGCTCGGGCCGGACGTCGCGCAGCGTGCTCGTGAAGGCGTCCATGCCCGGGGCCTTCATGGCCAGGGTGGAGCCGCTGGCGAACGGGCCGTTCAGCGCGATGCGCTCGATGCCGGCGTTCCAGTTCGTCCAGCCGGCGACGTCCTCGAACAGGCGCCACAGGACGTGCGGCCTGGCAGTGGTCGCGATGCTGGTGCTGTGGGTCCACATGGCTTGCTCTCCTGGGTGTTTCGATGTCGTTGGAAGCATTGGACGGGAGGGCTGCTGACAACGTTCTGTCAGCAGGCTGCGGGGCATCTGCCGTGTCGCCGGCGCCGTCGAACGGCGGCGCTCATGACAACGACGTCCGGCGCCGCGGCGTTTCGACAACCCGGCCGACTTTTCTCGCGGCCTGCCCGACAGGAGGCCCGGCGCGCGGAAACGACAAGGGCGCCCGCAGGCGCCCCAGGAAACGAAAAAGGCGCCCGAAGGCGCCTTTGTGGATCACGACTTGCCGCCGGCCGGCAGTTCCTTGTCGACGGCCTCTCGCAAGGCCTTGCCTGGCTTGAAGTGGGGCACCAGCTTTTCAGGGATGGTGACCTGCTCGCCGGAGCGCGGGTTGCGGCCCACGCGCGGCGGGCGCCGGCTGATCGAGAAACTGCCGAAGCCGCGGATCTCGATGCGATGCCCGCGCGCGAGGGCGTCGGACATCGCGTCGAGCACGGTCTTGACCGCGAACTCGGTGTCACGCGCGGTGATCTGCGTGAACCGCTCAGCGAGCTGAGCGACGAGGTCGGACCGCGTCATCGCGACTTATTCCTTGGAACCACCGTCCAGCTTGGCGCGCAGCAGGGCGCCCAGGCTGGTCGTGCCGGCGTTCTCGCGCTCGTTCGACTGCGAGATGCGCGCCATGGCTTCCTGCTGGTCGGCGTTGTCCTTGGCCTTGATCGACAGCTGGATCGAACGCGTCTTGCGGTCGACGTTGATGATCATGGCGTTGACTTCGTCGCCTTCCTTCAGGATGGTGCGGGCGTCTTCCACGCGGTCGCGCGTCAGTTCCGAGGCACGCAGGTAGCCGGTGACGTCTTCCGTCAGCTGGATCTCGGCGCCGCGCGGATCGACCGTCTTGACCTTGCCGGTCACCAGCGCGCCACGGTCGTTGACCGAGGTGTAGTTGGCGAACGGGTCGCCGTCCAGCTGCTTGATGCCCAGCGAGATGCGCTCGCGCTCGACGTCGATGCCCAGGACGACGGCTTCGACTTCCTGGCCCTTCTTGTAGTTGCGCACGGCCTGCTCGCCCGGCTCGTGCCAGGACAGGTCGGACAGGTGCACCAGGCCGTCGATGCCCTGAGCCAGGCCCACGAACACGCCGAAGTCGGTGATCGACTTGATCGGGCCGTGGACCTTGTCGCCGCGATGCACGTTGGCCGCGAACTCTTCCCACGGGTTGGCGCGGCACTGCTTCATGCCCAGCGAGATGCGGCGCTTGTCTTCGTCGATCTCGAGGACCATGACTTCGACTTCTTCGCCCAGCGTCACGGTCTTGGACGGGGCGACGTTCTTGTTCGTCCAGTCCATTTCCGAGACGTGCACCAGGCCTTCGATGCCCGGCTCGATCTCGACGAACGCGCCGTAGTCGGCGATGTTCGTGACCTTGCCGAACAGGCGCGTGCCCGTCGGGTAGCGGCGGGCCACGCCCATCCACGGATCGTCGCCCAGCTGCTTCAGGCCCAGCGAGACGCGGTTCTTCTCGGCGTCGAACTTCAGGACCTTGGCCGTCAGTTCCTGGCCGACCGTCACCACTTCGCTCGGGTGACGGACACGGCGCCAGGCCATGTCGGTGATGTGCAGCAGGCCGTCGATGCCGCCGAGGTCCACGAACGCGCCGTATTCGGTGATGTTCTTGACCACGCCGTTGACGATGGCGCCTTCGGACAGGGTCTCGAGCAGCTTGGCGCGCTCTTCACCCATCGAGGCCTCGACCACGGCACGGCGCGACAGCACGACGTTGTTGCGCTTGCGGTCGAGCTTGATGACCTTGAATTCCATGGTCTTGCCCTCGAACGGGCTCATGTCCTTGACCGGACGCGTGTCCAGCAGGGA
>DASQCX010000631.1:0-3335 GCA_035634455.1 Burkholderiaceae bacterium | reverse complement strand
CCAACACGTGGAAGGACACGATCGCCTGCGGCGAGTACCTCGTCAAGAACGGCTACACGAGCTCGGCCAGGATGGCGCTCAACGGCGGCAGCGCCGGCGGCATCACCGTGGGCCGCGCCATCACCGACCGGCCCGACCTGTTCGCCGTGGCGGTGCCCGAGGTTGGCCTGCTCAACGCCGTGCGCTTCGAGACCTCGGCCAACGGCGTGCCCAACATCCCCGAGTTCGGCACCGTCAAGGACCGGCAGCAGTTCAACGGCCTGCTGGAGATGGACGCGTTCCACCACGTCGCGGACGGCGTGAAGTACCCCGCGACGCTGCTGACGACCGGCATCAACGACCCGCGCGTGCCGGCCTGGGAGTCGATGAAGATGGCGGCGCGCCTGCAGGCCGCGTCGACCTCGGGCAAGCCGGTGCTGCTGCGCATCCAGTACGACGGCGGCCACGGCATCGGTTCGACCAAGAAGCAGCGCCAGGAACTCGCGGCCGACCGCTGGTCCTTCATGCTGTGGCAGTTCGGCGACGCGCGCTTCCAGCCGGCAGCGAAATAGCGTTTCAGCGCGCGGCCGAAGCGGCGGACGCCGCCGACGCCGCGGCCGTTGCCGCCTGCGCCGCCGCGACGGTCGGCCCGGGCGCGGTCAGCGGCACGCCCATCGCGCGCAGTTCCGCGGCCGCGCCCTCGTACTCGTGGAAGTTGGCCGGGCATTCGCCGACGGCCTGCCTGAACAGCTCGACGGCGCCGGGGCGCTGGCGCAGCACGGCGTCCTCGGCCATGTAGAAGTGGGCCTCGCAGACCTGGGACAGGTCGCGTGCGTCCTGCGCCTTCTTCGCGTCGGCCAACAGCATGGCCGCGTCGATGTTGCCGTGCAGGAAGTCGATCACCGGGGCGGGCCAGGGCAGGCCGGGGCCGGGCGGCGTGCCGGGGCCGAGGGCGCCGCTGGCGCGCTCGATGCCGGTCAGGCGGGCGAGCGCCAGGTAGCGCCACAGGCGCCAGTAGAGGCCGTCCGGCGCGGCCGGCGGGCGCCTGGCGAGCGAGGCGGCGGCGTCGCCGAACTGGCGCAGCAGGAACTGGGTCGAGCCGGTCACGAACGGATCGTCCGGGCGCGGCGCGAGCGCGTGCGCTGCCTGGTAGTCGGCCAGTGCGCCCGCGTGGTCGCCGCTGTTGTTGCGCAGCACGCCGCGCAGGCGCAGCACGGTGGGCGAGCGCGGGGCCAGCAGCAGCGCGTGCTCGACGTCGGCGCGCGCGGCCGCGAAGTCCGGCTTGGCCATGTCGACCGAGGCGCGCATCTCCCAGGCCTGAGCCGCGTCGGGGCGCCTGGCGATGATGCGGTCGAGGCCGGCCAGCGCCGTCGCGTGATCCTTCCTGGCCATGGCCAGCTCGGCATGCATCATCGCCAGGCCGACGTCGTCCGGCGACGC
Source organism: Burkholderiaceae bacterium (assembly GCA_035634455.1). GTDB lineage: Bacteria > Pseudomonadota > Gammaproteobacteria > Burkholderiales > Burkholderiaceae_C > Scleromatobacter. Next base: position 1,916 of record DASQCX010000631.1, on the reverse strand, counting down.
CTTGGCCGCGGCCTCGATGCCGGCGGGCGTGAGCTGGTTGGCGAGCTTGAGCGCCAGGCCGGCGCGCGCCGTCGTGAAGCGCAGGTCCTCGGGCCAGAACTGGTCGGCGCGCGCGAGCGCGGCCAGCGCCGCGTCGTTGCGGTTGGCGGCGCGGTCGGCGTCGGCCTGGCGCGCCAGGCCCGCGGCGCAGGCGTGGTTGGCGGCCTTGTCGCTCGTCGGGGCCAGGCACTTGCCGGCGACGGCGGATGCGGGTGCGGAGGCGGCCGGTGCCGCGGCAGGGGCGTCGGCGGCGCCGGCGGACAGGCTGAGCGAGGCCGCGAGCACGGCGGCGCTCGCGCGCAGGGAGACGTTCATGCGATGCGATCGGGAAGGCACGGGCGTGCCGATGGCGTCGATCTTGCCATGCGCCTGTAAAAGTCCTGCAAGCTCGCGCGCTACCATGCAGCGCTCGTCATGGGGAGATCACGGCAATGCGCGATGGAGACAACTTGGTGCAGGCGTCCGGCGCGGCGCCTTCGGCCGCGTACGCGGACTCCTATGGCGCCTACCCCAACGGCCTGCTCTGCGGCTACCTGTTCGCGGGCGGCGCGGCGGGCGTGGCGATCGACCTGGCCGGCGCGCTCGCCTGGCTCGCCGACGAGTCCGCGGCCGGCCCGGGCGACTTCGTCTGGCTGCACTTCAACCTCACCGACGCCGCCGCCGAGCCCTGGATCGCGCGCAACCTGGCCGTCGCGCCCGAGTTCTTCGAGGCGCTGCACGAGGGCTCGCGCTCGACGCGCATCGAGGACGCGCGCGACACGCTGGTGGCCGTCGTCAACGACGTGTCCTTCGAGTTCTCGTTCGACCCGTCGCAGATCGAGACGCTGTGGGCCAACGTCGGCCCGCGCATGGCGATCACGGCGCGCGTGCACGCGCTGCGCTCGATCGACCGCCTGCGCAGCGCGGTGCGCCAGGGCATCACGTTCCGCTCGTCGCTGCTGTTCCTCGACCGCCTGCTGCACGACCAGGGCGACGTGATGGTGCGCATCGTGCGCCAGGCCACGCTGCAGGTGGACGAGGTCGAGGACAAGCTGCTGGTCGGACGCCTCGGCGACAAGCGCGAGGACCTGGGCAAGCTGCGCCGCGTGCTCGTGCGCCTGCAGCGCCTGCTGGCGCCCGAGCCCGGCGCGCTGTTCCGCCTGCTGCGCCAGCCGCCGCCGTGGACGAGCGAGACCGATCTGGACGCGCTGCGCCAGGCCACCGAGGAGTTCTCGCTGGTGCTGCGCGACCTCGCCGCGCTGCAGGAGCGCATCAAGCTGCTGCAGGACGAGATCGCCGCGCAGGTGGGCGAGCACACCAACTCGAGCGTGTTCACGCTGACCGTGGTGACCGTGCTCGCGCTGCCGATCAACCTCGTCGCCGGCCTGCTGGGCATGAACGTCGGCGGCATCCCGCTGGCGCAGGATCCGCACGGCTTCCACTGGGTGGCGGCGATCGTCGTCGGCTTCACCGCGCTGGCGGGCTGGCTCGCGTTCCGCCGGCGCGACTGAGGCCGGGCCGCGCCTTACGCGAGGACCGGGTAGTCGGTGTAGCCCTTTGCGCCCGGCGTGTAGAACGTGGCCATGTCGAGCGCGTTCAGCGGCGCGGCGGCCTGCATGCGCGCGACCAGGTCCGGGTTGGCGAGGAACGGGCGACCGAACGCGACCAGGTCGGCCTGACCGGAGGCAAGCACCTGTTCGGCGCTGGCGGCGTCGAACCCGCCGGCGGCGATGAACGGCCCGCCGAACGCGCGGCGCAGCGTCGTCTTGATCGCGGCTGGCACGGCCGGTGCGCCCATCGCCGAGTGGTCGAGCACATGCAGGTACAGCAGGCCCAGCGTCGAGAGTTCCGTCACCAGCGCCAGGTACTGCGCATCGCCGTCGGGGAACGGGCCGGTG
>DASQCX010000630.1:0-1508 GCA_035634455.1 Burkholderiaceae bacterium | reverse complement strand
GTGCTGGGCTATCTGATCGCCGGCGTGATCGTGGGCCCCTTCGCCCTCAATCTGGCCGGCAACCCCGCCCAGGTGCAGCAGTTCGCCGAGTTCGGCGTGGTCATCCTGCTGTTCCTGATCGGCCTGGAGGTGCGCCCCGCGCTGCTCTGGCGGCTGAAGACGGCCATCTTCGGCCTGGGCGCCGCGCAGATGCTGGGCGCGGCCGGCCTCCTCGGCGTCGCCGCCGCGGCGCTCGGCCTCGACTGGCGCACGGCGCTGGCGGCCGGCTTGATCCTCGCCATGTCCTCCACCGCCATCGTGCTGCAGACGCTCGACGAGAAGGGGCTGCGGCAGGGGGCGGTGGGCGAAGCGGCGTTCGGCGTGCTGCTGTTCCAGGACCTTTCGGTCATTCCGCTGTTCGCCGTGCTGCCGCTGCTCGGCCACGCCGCGATGGCTGCAGGCCCGGTCGATCACAGCATGCTCGCCGGCGTTCCTGGATGGGGGCGCGCGCTCGCGGTCATGGCCGCCGTCAGCATCGTGATCATCGGCGGGCGCTACCTCACCCAGCCCGTCTTCCGCTTCATCGCCGCGTCGCGCCTGCGCGAGATTTTCACCGCCTCGGCGCTGCTGCTGGTGGTGGGCGTCGCAGCCCTCATGGAGGTGGTCGGCCTTTCGCCCGCGCTAGGCGCCTTCCTGGCCGGCGTGGTGCTCGCCGAAAGCGAGTTCCGCCGCGAGCTCGAAACCGACATCGAGCCGTTCCGCGGCCTGCTGCTCGGCCTCTTCTTCATCACCGTTGGCGCCGGGCTGGACCTCAAGCTCGTCGCCGCAAAGCCCTGGCTCGTCGCGGGCCTCGTCGTTGGGCTGATGGCGCTCAAGAGCGTGGCGATGTACGGCGCGGCCCGGCTGTTCCGCACGCCGACGCGGGCGGCGGCGACGGTGGGGGTGGCGCTGGCCCAGGGCGGCGAGTTCGCCTTCGTGCTGCTGGGCTTCGCCGTGGGCGCCCGGGTCCTGCCCACGGAGCTCTCACACCTGTTCGCCGCCGTGATCGCCGTCTCCATGGCCGCGACCCCGCTGCTCCTGGCCGGGCTCGACCGGCTGGTGCTGAGCCGCGAGCGGCCCCGGGACGAGCCTGAGCGCCTGCCCTTCGACGAGCGCGACCCGGACGTGATCGTCGCCGGCTTCGGCCGCTTCGGCCAGATCGCCACCCGCCTGCTGATCGTCAACGACTTCAAGGTGGTGACCCTAGAATCCTCGATCGAGCAGATCGAGCTCCTGCGCCGCTTCGGCTGGCTGGTGCACTATGGCGACGCCAGCCGGCTGGACCTGCTGCGCTCGGCCGGCGCCGACAAGGCGAAGCTGCTGCTGGTGGCGATCGACGACCGCGACAAGGCCGTCGAGCTGGTCGAGGCCGCGCGCGAGGCCTTCCCGAACCTGCCGATCCTCGCCCGCGCCTATGACCGCCGCCACGCCTACGAGCTGCTGCGGCGCGGGGCGACCGCCGTTGAGCGGGAGACCTTCGAGAGCGCGCT
>DASQCX010000629.1:0-4341 GCA_035634455.1 Burkholderiaceae bacterium | reverse complement strand
TGGATGTCGTAGACGCCGGGGCCGATCTCGTTCGGGTACCTGAACTCGCCGAAGCCGCGCAGCAGCTCCATGCCCGAGCGGCTGGTCTCGATGGTGATGACGTCGGCGTCCAGCGCGGCGATGGCGGGCAGGATGTCGTTGAACTCCGCGTAGCACATGTGCGTGTGGATCTGCGTGGCGTCGCGCACGCCGCTCGCGCTCGTGCGGAACGCCTGCGCGGCCCAGCGCAGGTAGGCGGGCCACTGCGCGCGGCGCAGCGGCAGGCCCTCGCGGATCGCCGGCTCGTCGATCTGCACGATGCCGATCCCGGCGGCCTCGAGGTCGACCGCCTCGTCGCGGATCGCCAGCGCGATCTGCAGCGCGGTCGTCGCGCGCGGCTGGTCGTCGCGCACGAACGACCATTGCAAAATCGTGATGGGGCCGGTGAGCATGCCCTTCATCGGTCGCGTGGTGAGCGACTGCGCGTAGGTCGTCCACTCGACCGTCATCGGCTGGCGGCGCGACACGTCGCCGAACAGCACCGGCGGCTTGACGCAGCGCGAGCCGTAGGACTGCACCCAGCCGTTGGCGGTGAACGCGAAGCCGGCGAGCTGCTCGCCGAAGTACTCCACCATGTCGTTGCGCTCGGCCTCGCCGTGCACCAGCACGTCGATGTCCAGCGCTTCCTGCTTCGCGACGGCGAGCGCGATCTCGCGCTGCATCGCGGCGCGATAGTCCGAGGCCGCCAGCTCGCCGCGCCGGAAGGCGGCGCGGGCGGCGCGGATCTCGGGCGTCTGCGGGAACGAGCCGATCGTCGTGGTGGGGAAGGGCGGCAGCCGCAGGCGCTCGCGCTGCAGCGCCTGGCGCGCGGCGAAGGGCGAGGCGCGGCGGTCGGCGTCGGCGGGCAGCGCGGCCAGGCGCGCGGCGACGCGCGGGTCGCGCACGCGCGGGCTCGCGTCACGCGCGTGCGCGGCCGCGCGCGCGGCGAACATCTCGCCGCGGACGACGGCCTCGCCCTGGCTCAGCGCCCGCTTGAGCGTGCGCAGCTCGGCGAGCTTCTCGTGCGCGCCGGCCAGCCAGCTGCGCAGCTCGGCGTCCAGCGACGCGTCCTGGGCCAGCGTCATCGGCACGTGCAGCAGCGAGCACGAGGGCGCGATCCACAGCGGTCCGGGGTGCTTGTCGACGGCGTTGCGCAGCTGGGCCATCGCCTTGTCGAGGTCGGTGCGCCAGATGTTGCGGCCGTCGACGACGCCGATCGACAGCTCGCGATGCGCCGGCACCCAGTCCAGCACCGCCTGCAGCTCGTGGCCGGCGCGCACCGCGTCGACGTGCAGGCCCGCGACCGGCAGCTTCGCGGCCAGGCTCAGGTGATCCTCCAGCGGCGAGAAGTAGGTCGCGACCATGATCTTCGCCTGCGCCGCGTTCAGCGCGTGGTACGCGCGGTCGAAGGCCAGCGCCCAGGCGCCGGGCAGGTCGACGCCGAGGATGGGCTCGTCCAGCTGCACCCACTCGACGCCGGCCTCGCGCAGCTGACGCAGCAGCGCGACGTAGGCGGGCAGCAGCGATTCCAGCAGGTCCAGGCGGTCGAAGCCGTCCTGCTTGCCCTTGCCCAGCCACAGGAAGGTCAGCGGCCCCAGCAGCGCCACCTTGACGGCGTGCCCCAGCGCGCGCGCCTGCGCCACCTCGCCCAGCAGGCGCACGGGCGACAGCGCGAAGGTGGTCGACGCGTCGAACTCGGGGACGAGGTAGTGGTAGTTGGTGTCGAACCACTTGGTCATCTCCAGCGCCGCCTTGCCGCCGCCGTCGGCCTGGCCGCAGCCGCAGGTGGCGTCGTGGACGTGCTCCGCCGCCACGCCGCGGGCCAGCGTGAAGTAGCGCGCGAGCTCGCTTTCCGCGCCGGTGAAGCCGAAGCGCGCCGGCTCGCAGCCGAACAGCTGGATGTGGTTGGCGACCTGGTCGTAGAACGCGAAGTCGCCGACGGTGACGACGTCCAGCCCGGTGTCGCGCTGCAGTGCCCAGTGGCGCTCGCGCAGCCCGGCGCCGACGGCCTCGAGCGCGGCGGCGTCGATCTCGCCGCGCCAGTGGCGCTCGAGCGCGAACTTCAGCTCGCGTTGGGCGCCGATGCGCGGGAAGCCGAGGACATGAGTGCGGATCATGATGAAGGAAGGTTTGAATGAATCTTTCACATGGTGGCCGAATCGACGCTATGATTCAAACGAAACGTTTTCGGATTCACCATGAATCTAGCTCAACATGCCGCAGTCGCCGCTCGAACTCCGCCACCTGAAGACGCTGCGCGCGCTGCGCGAGACGGGCAACCTGTCGCGCGCCGCGCAGGTGCTCAACGTCACGCAGTCCGCGCTGTCGCACCAGCTCAAGGGCCTGGAGTCGCACTACGGCACCGAGCTGTTCGAGCGCAAGTCCAGCCCCGTGCAGTTCACCGCCGCGGGCCAGCGCCTGCTGCGGCTGGCCGACGTCGTGCTGCAGCACGTGGACGACGGCGAGCGCGACGTCGCGCGGCTGGTCGAGGGCGCGGCCGGCTCGCTGCGCATCGCCGTCGAATGCCACACCTGCTTCGACTGGCTGATGCCGGCGATGGACGCGCTGCGCACGCGCTGGCCCGAGGTCGACCTCGACATCGTCTCCGGCTTCCACGCCGACCCGGTGGGCCTGCTGCACCAGGGCAAGGCGGAGGTGGCGATCGTGTCGGAGTCGGCCGAATCGGAGGAATCCAACGTCGCCTTCCTGCCGCTGTTCGGCTTCGAGATCGTCGCGATCCTGCCGAACGATCACGCGCTGCTGTCGCGCCCGCACCTGACGGCGCGCCACTTCGCCAACCAGACGCTGATCACCTACCCGGTGCCCGACGAGATGCTGGATCTCGTGCGCCGCGTCCTCGCGCCCGCGGGCGTGGCGCCCGCGCGCCGCACGACGGAGCTGACGGTGGCGATGCTGCAGCTGGTGGCCAGCGGCCGCGGCCTGGCCGCGTTGCCGCTGTGGGCCGTCAAGAGCTACCTGGACCGCGGCTACGTCGCCAGCCAGCGCATCGGCGCGCACGGCCTCACCGGCCGGCTCTACGCGGCCGTGCCGGCGCCGCTGCGCGAGCGGCCGTACGTGGCCGAGTTCGTGCGCCTGATGCGCGAGATGTCGCTCGCGACCTTGCCGGGCGTCACCTTGCTGTAGCGTCCGCGTCGGGTCACCGTGGTTAGACTGGCCGCTTGTCCAACGCGACCGACCCGGAGCCGACGATGCCCCGTTCCCTCCTGAACACCGACCCCGAACTCGACCTCGTGCTGGAACGCGTCGTCGAGGTCCCGCGCCACCTCGTCTGGCGCGCCTGGACGCAGCCCGAGCACATGGTCAAGTGGTTCTGCCCGCTGCCCTGGAAGACGACGAACGCCAAGGTCGACCTCCAGCCCGGCGGCATCTTCCAGACGACGATGCAGGGCCCCGAGGGGCCGGGCTTCACGAACACCGGCTGCATCCTGCAGGTCGTCGACCAGGAGCTGCTGGTGTGGACCGGCGTGCTGGGCCCGGGCTTCCGGCCGCAGGCCAAGGAGCTGTTCGCGGCGGTGCCGTTCATGATGTCGGCCATCATCGCGCTGGAGGACAGCGAGCGCGGCACGAAGTACACCGCGATCGCGCGCCACGGCGACGTGGCCGCGCGCCAGGCGCATGAGCAGATGGGCTTCCACGACGGCTGGGGCAAGGCGCTGGACCAGCTCGTCGAGCACGCCGGGGCGGGCCACTTCGGAAGCTGAGCGCTTGAGCGACCTCCGCATCCGCCCCGTGGCGGCCGGCGACGCCGCCGCGTTGTTGCGCTTCGAGCTCGAGCATCGCGCGTACTTCGAGCGCTGGGTCAGCGCGCGCGACCCGGCGTTCTACAGCGCCGCCGGCGTGGCGGCCGCGATCGCCGCTGCCGAGGCCGCGCGGGCCGCCGGCCAGGCCTTCCAGTACCTGGTCGTCGAAGCCGATCGCATCGTCGGCCGCGTGAACCTCACCGCCGTGCGGCGCGAACACTTCCACTGCGCCGACCTCGGCTACCGCATCGGCGAGCACGATGGCGGCCGCGGCATCGCCTCGCGCGCCGTGGCGCTGTGCCTCGAACAGGCCTTCGGCCCGCACGGCCTGCGCCGCATCGAGGCGACCGCGCGGCCCGAGAACGCGGGTTCGGTGCGCGTGCTCGAACGCAACGGCTTCCGCCAGTACGGGTGTTCGCGGCGCAGCTTCGAGCTGGGTGGGCGATGGTTCGACCGGCTGCATTTCGAGCGGCATCGGGACGAGCCTGCCGCGGACTGATCTCCCGGCGGGGGGGGCATTCGCAGGTGTCGCGGGCGCGGGATCGGCCCTGGTGCGCGCGAG
>DASQCX010000628.1:0-3159 GCA_035634455.1 Burkholderiaceae bacterium | reverse complement strand
GCAGGCCCGCGAGCATCGCCGCCTCGGCCGCGGTGAGCTGCTTCGATGGCTTGCCGAAGTAGGTCAGCGAGGCCGCCTCGAAGCCGTACGCGTGCTGGCCCAGGTAGATCTGGTTCATGTACAGCTCGAGGATCTGGTCCTTCGAGAGGTGGCGTTCGATCTTCATCGCCAGCAGCGCCTCGGCGAACTTGCGCGACAGGGTCTGCTTGCGGCTCAGGAAGAAGTTGCGCGCCACCTGCTGCGTGATCGTCGAGGCGCCCTGGCGATGGCGGTGGAACAGGTTGGACAGCGCCGCGCGCGCGATCCCCTTGAGGCTGATGCCGCTGTGGTTGCGGAAGTCGGCGTCCTCGGTGGCGATCAGCGCGTTCTTGAGCACGTCGGGGAACTCGCCCACCGGCACGAAGCGGCGGCGCTCGGGGCCGAACTGCGCGAGCTCGATGCCTTCGCGCGTGACGATCTCCAGCGGCTGGCGCGGCTGGTAGTGGGTGATCTCGTCGAGTTCGGGCAACTGTTCGGAGACGACCACGATCGAGACGATCAGCGCGACGAGCAGGGCGCAGACGACGAATGCTATGACCCACAGGAAGATGAACCCCTGTTCCCGGGAAGGCTTCTTGAGCACGGTGCGGGCCGCGACGGCGGCAGAGCAGACAAGAGGTCGACTTTAAGCGACGGCGGCGGCCGCTCCGTGTCAGGGCGTGTCCGCGGCCGCGCGGCGTGAAAAGTATCGTGCGGCGCGCCCGAGGGGCCCGCCGGCTGCCGCTTCAGACCCGCAACTGCGCCGTGAGTTCCTTGCTCGCCTGCATCAGCCGGTTGCCCAGCATCGCGCTGCGCGCCGGGCCCAGGCGCGAGCGCAGCGCCGCGATGCTGATCGAGGCCACCGGCGCCCCGTTGGCGTCGTAGACCACCACGCCGACCGCCCAGCTGTCCTCGAACACCATGCCCGGCTGCAGGCAGTAGCCGCGCTCGCGCGTGTCGCGCACCAGCGCGCGGATGGCGGCGTCGCCGCAGCGCGGGAACTTCGCGGCGCGCAGCGCGGCGCTGCGGGCCAGGACGTCGGCCACGGTCTCGTCGGGCAAGGCGGCCAGGATCGCGGCGCTGCCGGCGCCCACGCCCAGCGGCCAGCGGTCGCCGGGCTTGATGAGCTGGTTGCGGATCGGGAAGTCGCCCTCGTCGCGCGACAGGCAGATGCTCTCGTGGCCGTGCAGCACGGTGAAGAACACCGTGTCGCCCGATTCGGCGGCCAGCGCGCGCAGCACGGCCGCGGCCTGGCGCTGCAGCTCGTAGCTGGGCTCGGCGGCCAGGCCGACGGCGAAGGCCTCGGGCCCGAGCCGGTAGCGGCCGGCGGCGCGGTCGTGCAGCACGAAGCCCTCGTCGACCAGCGTGCGCGTCAGGCGGATCGCGGTCGTCTTGTTCAGGCCCAGCCGATGGCCGATCTCGCCCATGCGCAGGCCGCCCGGGCCCACGCGGGTGAGCAGCCGCAGCACGGCCAGGCCGCGGCGCAGCGTCTGCGCGCCGGCGGTCTCGGGGCGCTCGGGCTCGGACGCGCGCGCCGCGGTGGCCGGCTCGCCACCGTCGGCGGCCGGATCCCGGCCCGGCGGCGGCTCGACGAGGCGCAGCGCGGAGCGCGCCGTCATTGCGCGGCCGCGGCGTTGCGGCGCAGCGTGGGCAGGCCCACGCCCGCCGCGTCGAAGCCGCCGTCCACCGCCAGGAACTGGCCGTTGACGAAGCTCGCCTGCTCGCTGCACAGGAAGCCCACCGCGTCGGCCATCTCCTCGGGCGTGCCGTAGCGGCCCAGCGGGATCGCGTCGTGGTAGTCGGAGCGGATCGCGACGCTGTGGACGAGCTTGGCCATCTCGGTCTCGACCGGCCCCGGGCAGATCGCGTTGACGCGGATGCCGACGTCGCCGAGCTCCACCGCCAGCTGCCTGGTCAGGTGCAGCAGCGCCGCCTTGCTGGTGCCGTAGGCCACGCGCAGCGTGCTGGCGCGCAGGCCCGAGATCGACGCGATGTTGACGATCGCGCCGCCGCCGGCCCGGCGCATGTGCGGCACGCAGGCCTGGGTGCAGATGAAGGCGCCGTCGAGGTTGGTGTTCAGCACGTCGCGGAACTCGGCGTAGCTGGTCTGCATCACCGGCTTGAAGACGGCGATGCCCGCGTTGTTGACGAGCTTGTCGATGCGGCCGAACTTCGCCACGACCTGCGCGACGCCGGCGGCGACCTGCTCGGGGCGCCTGACGTCGGCGTGCACCGCGAGCACCGCGTCGGGATTGTCGAACGCGGCGACGCTGCGCTGCAGCGTCTCGCCGTCGATGTCCAGCAGCGCGATGCGGTGGCCGCGCGCCAGGAACCATTGGCCGATGGCCAGGCCGATGCCGCGCGCGCCTCCGGTGACGAGGGCGACGGGCGAGTCGGCGGTGACGGGGGTGGACATGCTCAAGGTGGTCTCCAGGGTGTGAATGGAATGGCGCGGCCGGTCGCCGCGTCGAAGCGAAATCTCAGGCCGCGTCCGGCAGCCACTCCTCCAGCGTCACCTCGAACGTGACGCACACGGGATTGGCGCCGGCGACGAACGGGCCGCCGTGCACGTGGCCCTCGGTGTCGGCGACGATGCCGGTGATGGCCGCGCGCAGCGAGCCGTCGCCCTGCGTGCGCACCTCGCCGGCCAGGCTCACGATCTCGACCGCCGGCCCGCGCACCTGGCGCGTTCCGCCGTCGGGCGCGACGAAGCAGGCGTCGACCAGGCTGCCGAGCGCGCCGCGCACGAACGCGTGGCGGAAGCCCTCGGCGGCGCACAGCTTCTCGATGCTGGACACGAGGTCCTCGTTGGGCGCGACGCGTGCGTACGCGACGCGGCCCATCGCGCCGGCCTCGACCAGGCGGACTTCAGACTGCATGGGGTGTCTCCTCCATCTCGTTGGCCGCCGCCTCGAACGGGCGCATCAGCGGCATGTGGGTCTCGTCGTCCTGCGTGATGCGCAGCTCGATGCCGTCCAGCGAGGTCGCCAGCACCGGGATGGCCGACTGCGCGACGCTGCGGTCGACCACGATGTGGCCGCCGCGCACGCGGCCGTCGTCGCACGCGAAGGTGGCGTGGCAATGCACCAGCGGCTCGCCGCGGCCGTTGCAGCCCAGCGTCGCGTTGCCGAAGATCAGCGT
>DASQCX010000627.1:0-3062 GCA_035634455.1 Burkholderiaceae bacterium | reverse complement strand
GCGGATCGAGGGCGGGCGAGGTCATGAAACGATTCTATGCCCCGGGTCCGCCGCGCGGCGCAGGCGACAATCCGCCATGCCCACGCCACCCCGCCTGATCCTGGCCTCGACGTCGCGCTACCGGCGCGAGCTGCTGGAGCGCCTGCGCCTGCCGTTCGAGGCGCTGTCGCCCGAGACCGACGAGACGCCGCTGTCCGGCGAGCCGCCCGCGCGGCTCGCCGAGCGCCTCGCCCTGGCGAAGGCGCGCGCGCTCGCGGCGCGCTTCCCGGACGCCGTCGTGATCGGCGCCGACCAGGTGGCCGACGTCGACGGCACGGCGATCGGCAAGCCCGGCACGCACCAGCGCGCCGTCGAGCAGCTGCGCGCGATGAGCGGCCGCACCATCGTGTTCCAGACGGCGCTGGCGGTCGTGCGCGAATCCACCGGCTTCGCCGAGGTGCGGCGCGCGCCGGTGTCGGTGCGCTTCCGCACGCTGGACGACGACGAGATCGAGTCCTACCTGCGCGCCGAGCAGCCCTACGACTGCGCCGGCAGCGCCAAGTGCGAGACGCTGGGCATCGCGCTGCTGGACGCGATCGAGTCCGACGACCCGACCGCGCTGATCGGCCTGCCGCTGATCCGCACCAGCCAGCTGCTGCGCGCCGCGGGGCTCGACCCGCTGCGCGCCCTTCCCTCGCACGGATCGAACCGATGACTGCACCGGACTCGCCACGCGGCCGCCTGCTGCTGATGCCCAACACGCTGGATCTCGGCGCCGCCGAGGTGCCGCTGACCGACGTCCTGGCCGGCGGCGTCATCACGGCGGCCGGCCGCCTGCTGCACTGGGTCGTCGAGGACGCCCGCAGCGCGCGCGCCTTCCTCAACCGCGTCAACAAGATCGTGCCGCTGGCGCAGCCGCTGCAGCAGACGCTGATCGCCGAGCTGCCGCGTCCGCCCAAGGGCGCGCCGCGGCCGGCGCCCGCGACGGGCCATGGCGCGTCGCCCTGGGCCGCGCTGCTCGCCCCCGCGCTCGCCGGCCACGACGTCGGCCTGCTCAGCGAAGCCGGCCTGCCCGGCGTGGCCGACCCCGGCGCGCTGCTGGTGGCCGCGGCGCACGACCTGGGCATTCCGGTGGTCGCGCTGAGCGGCCCCAGCTCGATCACGCTGGCCATCGCCGCCAGCGGCCTGAACGGCCAGAGCTTCGTGTTCCACGGCTACCTGCCGGCCGAGTCGGGCGCGCGGCGCGCGCGGCTGCGCGAGCTCGAGGCGACCTCGCGCAAGCTGCAGCAGACCCAGGTCTTCATCGAGACGCCCTACCGCAACGCCGCGATGCTGGAGACCTGCCTGGAGGCGCTGCAGCCCGCGACGAAGCTGGCGATCGCCTGCGGCCTCACGCTCGCCGAGGGCTGGGCGCGCACGCGCGGCGTCGCGCAGTGGAAGGCGGCACGCGTCGAGTTGCCCGATCGCGTGCCCGCCGTGTTCAGCCTGCTGGCTTAGCGGAACGTGGTCGATACGACGATGCCGTGCGGCACCAGCACCACGCTGCTGCCCGGCAGCGTGCCGTCGTTCGCCCGCTTGCCGAACCAGTCGCCGACGACGTAGCCCAGCACCGAGCCGGCCACGGTGTCGGACAGCCAGTGCTCGCGTCCCGCCACGCGGCCGACGTTGGTCAGCGCGGCGACGCCGTACAGCCACGGCGCGTCGTAGTGCTGGGCGATCGGCGTGATCACGCTCCAGCTGAGTGCCGTGTGGATGGACGGGAACGAGCTTTCCTTGCGCTTGTCGTGGCCGAAGTCCGCCGCGCCGCGCTCGTCGCGCGGACGCGAACGGTCGACGGCCTGCTTGATCAGTTCCGAGATCGCGACCGCCGACAGGCCGGATTCGACGCTGGCCAGAGCGACGTTGCCATCCGCGCTGCCGCTGCGTGCAAGCCACGCGGCGCCCGCAAGACCGAATTCGGCGTAAGGCAGCACGTCGCCGGTCTGGCGCAGCACCTTCAGCGCCGGCTCGTTGTGGTGGTCGGCGGCGTAGCTGTTCGCGGCGCGGTCGAACAGCGCGGCGCCGCCGATCAGCGCGCCGGCGACCAGCAGTCGATCGGTCGTGGGGCCGGCGGCGCCGGACAGCGCCTGGCCGATGCGGTTCGGCGCGGCCAAGCCGAGGTCGTCGAGCGTGGTGCTCATCTCGAGGCCCACCCGCGACGAGACGTGGACGCCGTTCGTCCATTCGACGCGCGTCCAGTCGAACTCGGGGGTCACCGTCGTCGACCCGAAGTGCCAGCCGCGGCGGGCCGACAGCGCCCACAGCGGGCGGCCCGGCAGGAACGGCTCGAACGGCTTGCCGAAGGTTCCGACATTGGACCCGACGTTGCCGTAGTCCAGCCGGACTTCGCTGTCCCAGTCCGAATCGATCCAGCCGAGCGTGATCAGCTTGCCGTCGGTGCCGACGCTGGCCCCGAGCCAGCGATTGCCGTCGGTGAAGCCGTCGGGGTAGGCATAGTTCTGGTACGCGCAGCGCGGCGTCGTGCGCCGGGTCCAGCTCTCGCGACACCCGATCTCGGCAGCCTCGAAATAGAAGCGCGTGACGCCGTCCGCGGACCAGGCTTCGGCGCCGACCGTCTCCAGGTACTTGAACGGCAGGTGCTTGCGATCATCCTCGCCCATGACCTGCGCGTAGCCCGCGCAGCGCACGCCGAACGGGCAGCGCAGGCGCAGGTCGAAGCCCGCGAGTCCGTTGCCCGAATCGAATCGCTGCTTCCCGTTGGTCGCATTGGCATGCGCGCTGACGACGGCACGCGCGAAGGCGCCCAGCGTCTCCGGATGCCCGGTGCCGCCGAACTGCACCATGCGCGTGAGGCCGATCTCGAGCAGCGGCAACGGCCGCGCCGTCAGGCGCAGGCCGGACAGCAGCGGATTGCTGCCGGGGCCCAGCGGCTCGCCTTCGGTGCGCGCGACGAAGAAGTCCGCGTTCCACGGCCCGAGCCACGACAGCCAGGGCGACTCCGACGGCAGGACGGCCGCGCGCTGGAAGCCGATGCCGTCGAGCGGCGGCGGGTTGTTGCTCAGCGGCAGCGCGCTCTGCCAGCC
>DASQCX010000626.1:0-1520 GCA_035634455.1 Burkholderiaceae bacterium | reverse complement strand
GGCGTTCCGGTGAGCTGGACGTACTGGTTGTTGCTGGCCCCCGTGTCGGTGGTCACCTTGCCGCCGGTCGTAGACGCCGTCCACGAAAGCGCCTCGGCCTCGAACGTCACGCTGGTGCCGAGGGCGCGCGACGACGACTCGACGGCGTCGTCAGGAAGGCCCTCGCTGCACGCCGCCGAGAGCGACAGCGCCAAGAGGCCCACGAGACCCGAGACCGATTTCCAAGCTCCACGAGTGATGCGGTTGTGCATGAGATCCCTCCCTTCTGGGCGCGCGCATCATACGCCGCCCGGCTGCGGCGGCTAGACTGGTCGCGGAGGCCCGCACATGCCGGACGCAGTTCGCTACGAGGCGCGCGATCGGATCGGCGTCATCACGCTCGATCGGCCCGACAACCGCAACAGCATGACGCCTGAGCTGCTCGACGCGTTCGCGCGCGCCAGCGCCGCCGCGCGCGCCGACGGCGCCATCCGGGCGCTGGTCGTCACCGGCACCGGGACCAGCTTCTCGGCGGGGGCGGACTTCAAGGCCGGGCTCCAACGCGGGGACGAGCATCTGCCCCCGCACGAGCGGAGCTACGCGATGTACGAGCCGTTCCTCTCGCTGCTCGACGTCGAGGTGCCGGTCATCGGCGCCCTCAACGGCCACGCCGTCGGCGGCGGCTTCGGTCTGGCCCTGGTCTGCGACATGCGGATCGCGGCCCTCGAGGGGAAGTACGGCGCGAACTTCGTGGCGGTGGGGCTGGCGCCCGGCATGGCCATCACGTACCTGCTGCCGCGCCTCGTCGGCGTGGCCCGGGCGTCGGAGCTGTTGTTCACGGGACGGCTGGTGGGCGGCGCCGAGGCCGAGCGCGTCGGCATCGCCAACCGCGCGCTGCCGGCGGCGGAGGTGATGACCGAGGCGATGGCGCTCGCCGGGTCCATCGCCGCCAACGCCCCGTTCGCGGTCCGCGCGACGAAGGCGGCCATCCGGCGCGGCCTCGCCGCCGAGATCCGGGCGGCCGCGCGTGCCGAAGCGCACGATCAGGCGGCCAGCCTGGCGATGGACGACGCCCGTGAGGGGATGTCGGCGCTGCTCGCGAAACGCAAGCCCGTGTTCACGGGCCGCTAACTCCCACCTTGAATCGCGGAGGCCAGGATCCTAGGCTGCGGATCTTGCGCTGGAGGTGCCCATGAGCACGGCCCAAAGACGTTCTCACATCGGCCGCGCGCCGACGGTCCGCGCGATCGCCTTGGCGCTCGCCGGCGTCTTGATCGGTGGCGGGCAGACGACGCGGGCGGCGCCGCGCCCGCCCGTGGACAAGGAGGCGAAGGAAGCCAAGGCGGCGGCCACCTCAAAGATGATGGCGGCGGCTCGGGAGGAGGCCTCCAAGGCGGCGGCGGCAGCCGAGGCCGCGGCCCAGGAACCGATCATGGTGCTCGAGGGCGGCCGCGTCGTGGGCCAGAAGACTCCCGCGGACGCGCGCAAGGAAGGCCTGACCGTCGTCGATCTTTCGGACGACTGGCTGCCGTACGTCTTCT
>DASQCX010000625.1:0-10661 GCA_035634455.1 Burkholderiaceae bacterium | reverse complement strand
CGAGAACTTGCGACGGCGCGCGGCCCTGCGAAGAGCGCGGCCGCGAACAGGACTGCCGGCCATGCTTCCACGCCACCGCCCGTCCACCAAGCCGCCGATCCCCCACTTCAAGGGACGGCACGCGTCACCGGTGTAATTCGGTCGGTTAATCGGGCGTTCGGCGCGGCACGGCGGCCCGGCGCCGCCACAATCGACCGCATGCGAACTTCCTCCTGGTGGCTGCCCGACGGCGTCGAGGCGTCTGCGTCGTGGCTGCTGGCCAGCCGCATGCTGCGCGGCTTCGCCGACGGCTACGTCGCGGTGCTGCTGCCCGCCTACCTCGGCGCGCTGGGCTTCGGCGTCGTGCAGATCGGGCTGCTGGGCACGCTCACGCTGGCCGGGTCGGCCGTGGCGACGATCGCGGTCGGCGCGCTCGGCCATCGCTTCCCCGCGTCGCGCCTGATGCTCGCCGCCGCGCTCACGATGGTGGCCACCGGCCTCGGCTTCGCCGGGCTGCACGCCTTCTGGCCGCTCGCGCTGGTGGCCTTCGTCGGCACGCTCAACCCGAGCTCGGGCGACGTCAGCGTGTTCCTGCCGCTGGAGCACGCGCGCCTGGCCCGCGCGGCCGACAGCAGCGGCGCGCGCACAGCGCTGTTCTCGCGCTACGCGCTCGCGGGCGGGCTCAGCGCGGCGATCGGCGCGCTCGCGTCGGCGTGGCCCACGTGGTGGAGCGCGCACGTGGGCGGCTCGGCGCTGGACGCCATGCGCGCGATGTTCGTGCTGTACGCGGCGATCGGCGCGGTCGTCGCGCTGCTGTACCGCGGCTTCATCGCGCACGAACGAGGCGAGCACGCGTCCGACGCGTCGAACGCGCGAACCAGCCTCGACGCCCCGCAGCCGCTGGGCCCGTCGCGCGGCATCGTCGTGCGGCTGGCGGCGCTGTTCTGCATCGACTCGTTCGCCGGCGGGCTGCTGGTCAACGCGATGCTGGCGCTGTGGCTGTTCCAGCGCTTCGGGCTGTCGCTGGCCGCGGCGGGGCAGTTCTTCTTCTGGTCGGGCCTGGCGATGACGGCCTCGCAGCTGCTGGCACCCGTGCTGGCGCGCCGCATCGGCCTGGTCAACACGATGGTGTTCACGCACATCCCGGCCAGCCTGTTCCTGATCGCCGCCTCGATGGCCACCAGCCTGCCCGCCGCGCTCGCGCTGCTGCTCCTGCGCAGCGTGCTGTCGTCGATGGACGTGCCCGCGCGCAATGCCTTCGTGATGGCGGTGGTGACGCCGCCCGAGCGCGCGGCCGCGGCCAGCTTCACGGCGGTGCCGCGCAGCCTCGCGTCGGCGCTGGGCCCGACCATCGGCGGCTGGCTGCTGGCCAGCGGCGTGCTGGCCGCACCGCTGGTGGCCTGCGGCGCGCTCAAGATCGTCTACGACCTGACGCTGCTGGCGATGTTCCGGCGCCATCCGGTGGACTGATCCGCTGCGGGGGCGCGTCGCGCGCAGGCGTCACGTGCACGCGCGCGAGGCCCGGGCATCGTCGACGCGCCGTCCCCCGAGGCGACGACGCCGAGCCCGCCTCAAGCCGGCTCGGCCAGCAGGCTCTCCAGGCACTGCTCGCGGATGCCGTAGAAGCGCTTGAGCTCGGCGATCTGCGCCAGCGCGTCCTCGCGCCGCTTGATCGCCTGCGGCGTGTCCTGCCGGCCCTGCCGGCGCACCGCGAGGATCATCTTGTTCTTGCTGGTGTGCTCCAGCGCGACGAACTCGAACACCTGCGCGTCGTAGCCGTGCGCCTCCAGCAGCAGGGCGCGCAGGCCGTCGGTGACCATCTCGGCCTGCTGGCCCAGGTGGATGCCGTGCTGCAGCATCGGCTTGAGCAGCGACGGCATCTGCATCTGCGGGCGGATCTGCTTGTGACAGCACGGCGAGCACATGATGATGGACGCACCGGCGCGGATGCCGGTGTGCAGCGCGTGGTCGGTGGCGGTGTCGCACGCGTGCAGCGCGATCATCACGTCCAGGCGCTCGGGCACGAAGCTGCTGACGTCGCCGGCCTCGAAGCGCAGGCCCTCGAGACCGCACTTGGCGATCGCGTCGTTGCACAGCCTCACCAGATCGGGCCGCAGCTCCACGCCGACGACGTCGAGCGCGCGCGGCGCGCCGGCGGCCTGGCGGCGCAGCCAGTCGTGCAGCGCGAACGTGAGGTAGCCCTTGCCGGCGCCGAAGTCGACGATGTTGAGCGGCGCCGTCGCGCCGATGCCGGCCGACTCCAGCGCGTGCGACATCACCTCGACGAACTTGTTGATCTGCTTCCACTTGCGCGCCATCGCGGGCACCAGCTCGTGGCGTGCGGTGGTCACGCCCAGCTCGGCGAGGAAGGGTGCGTCCAGGCTCAGGTAGCGCTGCTTCTGGCGGTCGTGCGTGGCGGGCTCGTCGTCGCTCGCCGCCGCGACTGCGGGCCGCGTCGCGTCGGCCGTGTCCGGCTTCGAGCGATGCAGCGTCCAGCGGCCCTTGCGGCTCATCATGAGCTGCAGCTCGGCGTCGCGCGCGAACAGGTGCGCGTGCGCGAAGCGCGTGCCGACGAGCTCGGCGATGGTCGCGAGCGCCGCGTCGACCGCCTCGTTCTTCGTGATGTCCCGGGTGCGATGCTTGAAGACGAAGGACAGCACGCGCTCGCCGCGCAGCATGAGCGGCCGCGCGGTCACGCGCTCGAGGTCGTCGCCCTTGGCCACCGGCTTGCTCAGGAGCACGCGCGCGGCGCTGCCGTCGGCGATCGCCCGGGCCAGCGCCTCGAGGAAGCGCTCGCGCTGCGCGAGATCGCTCAGCGCGGCGGCGCCGGCCTGCAGCGGCCGGGATTCGGTGGTGGGGGCGACGGGATCGGAAGACACGAGGGACGCGCGCCGCGTTGCCGCGACATTCAGGTAAGCGAATGCTGCATTTTCCCGCAGTGCGCGATTTCGCGCGGCGGCCGTGCGACGATAGCCCTCCTGTCCAACCCTCGCGCCTTCCCATGAGACTGGCCGCCCGGCGCCTCCTCGCGTCGCTGTCGCTCGCCGCCGGCCTGCTCGCCGCGTCCGGCGCCCGCGCCGCCGACCCCGTGGTCAACGCCGTCCCGCGCGCGCTCGCGGCGGCGCCGGCATCCGCTGCGTCCGCGAGCACCGCGGGCGCGCTGATCGTCGGCTCCAAGCGCTTCACCGAGTCCTACATCCTCGGCGAGATCCTGCGCCAGACCGCGGCCGCCGCCGGCCCGGCCGAACATCGTCCGGGCCTGGGCAACACCGCCGTCGTGCTGGCCGCGCTCAAGGCCGGCGCGATCGACGTCTACCCCGAGTACCTGGGCACCGTCGAGGAGGAGATCCTGGGCCACCGCACGCCCGTCCCGCGCGAGCAGGTCGCGCAGGAACTCGCGGCGCAGGGCCTGGGCCTCGCCGTGCCGCTGGGCTTCTCGAACGGCTACGCGCTGGCGATGCCGAACGACGAGGCCGAGCGCCTGCACATCACCAGGATCAGCGACCTGGCCGAACACCCCGACGTCGTGCTGGGCCTGTCGCACGAGTTCCTCGGCCGCGCCGACGGATGGCCCGGCCTCGCGAAGCGCTACGGCCTGGTGGCCAAGCCTGTGGGCATCGACCACGGCCTGTCGTACGACGCGATGGCCAGCGGCAAGATCGCCGTCACCGACATCTACACCACCGACGCCCAGATCGCCCCGCGCCGGCTGCGCGTGCTGGCCGACGACAAGGACTACTTCCCGCACTACGACGCGCTGCTGCTGTACCGCCTCGACGCCGTCGCACGCCACCCCGCGCAGTGGCAGGCGCTGCAGTCGCTGGCCGGCCGCATCCCGCCCGCGACGATGATCGCGATGAACGGCCGCGCCGAGCTGCGCCACGAGACCTTCGACGCCATCGCCGGGGACTTCCTGGCCGGCCGCGTCGACGCGACGCCGGCCGCTGTCACAGGCCCGGGCCACGACGGCGCGCTGCGCGGCCGCTTCGTCGACCGCCTGTTCGCCGGCGACCTCGCGCGCCTGCTGGGCCAGCACCTGCTGCTCGTCGCGGTCGCCGTGGTCTGCGCCACGCTGCTGGGCGTGCCGCTGGGCGCGGCGGCCGCGGCATATCCGCGCAGCGAAGGGCCGATCATGGCGACGGCCGGCGTGCTGCAGACGGTGCCGTCGCTGGCGCTGCTGGCGATGCTGATCCCGCTGCTGGGGCGCATCGGCACGGCGCCGGCGCTGGTCGCGCTGACGCTGTACGCGCTGCTGCCCATCGCTCGCAACACCGCCACCGGCCTGCTGGGCGTGCCCGCGGGACTGCGCGAGGCCGGCACCGCGCTCGGCCTGACGCCCGCGCAGCGCTGGCAGGCCGTCGACCTGCGGCTGGCGCTGCCCACCATCATGGCCGGCATCGGCACCGCGGCCGTCATCACGGTGGGCACCGCCACCATCGCCGCGTTCGTCGGCGCCGGCGGGCTGGGCGAGCGCATCGTGACGGGGCTGGCGCTCAACGACTACGCGATGCTGCTGGCCGGCGCGGTTCCCGCGGCCGCATTGGCGTTGGCCGTGCAGGGCGCGTTCGCGCTGGTCGAGCGCTGGGTCACGCCGCGCCGGGCCGCCTGACCGTCTAATCGGCGACCGGAGCCGCGGGCGGCTGCACGGCCTGCGCGAGGCGGCGCGCCGGCGTGCGCATCAGCATGAACTCTTCGGCCAGCGTCGGGTGCACGGCGATCGTCCGGTCGAAGTCGCTCTTGCGCGCGCCGCAGGTCACGGCCACGGCCAGCGCCTGCACGATCTCGGGCGCGTCGGGGCCGATCATGTGCACGCCCAGCACGCGCTGCGACAGGCCGTCGACCACCAGCTTCATGAACGTGCGCTGGCCGCCGCCGACGAAGGCCTCCTTCATCGGGCGGAAGTCGGCGGCGTAGATGTCGACCGGGCCGCGCAGCGCGGCCTGCTGCTCGGTCAGGCCGACGGTGCCGATCGGAGGATCGGTGAACACGGCGCTCGCGACGACGCGGTGGTCGACGCGCCGCGGATCCTTGTCGAACTCGGTGTCGGCGAAGGCGCGCGCCTCGGCGATGGCCACCGGCGTCAGGTTGACGCGGTCGGTGACGTCGCCCACGGCCCAGATCGACGGCGCCGCGCTGCGGCTCTCGGCGTCGACGACGATCGCGCCCTTCGCGTCCAGCCGCACGCCGGCCTCGGCCAGCCCGAGCCCGATGGTGTTGGGCCTGCGCCCGGTCGCGTTGAGCGCGGCCCGCGCGCGCAGCACGCTGCCGTCGGTGCGATGCAGCGCGAAGCCGTCGCCGTCGCGTTCGAGCCTGTCCAGCGCCACGCCGCCGGCCAGCGTGATGCCGCGTCCGGCGAGCGCCAGCGCGAGGCGCGCGCGCAGCTCCTCGTCGAAGCCGCGCAGCGGCTGGCTGTCGCGGAAGGCCAGCGTCACGCGGCTGCCGAGCCCAGCCAGGATGCTGGCGAACTCGACCGCGATGTAGCCGCCGCCGATCACCAGCAGCGACTCGGGCAGCTCGCGCAGGTCCAGCACCTCGTTGGACGTCATCGCCGCCGTCAGCCCGGGGATCGCGTCGGCCGACGGCGCGCCGCCCGTCGCGACGAGGATGCGCGGCGCCGCCAGCCGGCGGCCGGCGACGTCGACCTCGTTGCCCGACACCAGCCGCCCACGGCCACGCGCGATCTCGACGCCCGCGTTCATCAGCATGTCGTCGTAGATCTTCTCGAGCCGGTCGATCTCGCGCTTCTTCGCGTCGGCCCAGCGCGGCATCTCGAAGCGCGCCTGGACGTCGCTCCAGCCGAAGCCCGCCGCATCCTTGAACTGATGCGCGAAGCCGGCCGCGTACATCATCAGCTTCTTGGGCACGCAGCCGCGGATCACGCAGGTGCCGCCGAAGCGGTCCGCCTCGACGATCGCGACCTTGGCGCCGTGCGCCGCGGCGCGCCGCGAGCCGGCCACGCCGCCCGAGCCGCCGCCGATCACGATCAGGTCGTGGGTCATTTCCATGGACAGTCTCCGCGCCGTGGCCTGACGAAAGCCTGGATGCTCGCAGAGATCGGGAACCCGCGCGGCGCCGCGGGGCAACTCGACGGCGCGCGACGCCGCGTTACGCCTGCTGCGTTTCCTTACACGGACGGCACCGCGCTTGCCGCACGACGTCTCGCCGGAAGGCTCGGCGCTTGCCGATCCCGCCACACACCCTCAACCTGGAGACCCCCCATGCAAAGCTACCAAAAGAAGTTGTCCGCCGTCGCCGCCGCAGCAGCCCTGCTGGCCGGCATCGGCTTGGCCGTCGCGCAGACGACGACCGACCAGTCGTCGACCTCCTCGACGGCCACCACGCCCGCGGCCCCGTCCGACACCAGCGCGATGCCCAGCAGCACGCAGTCGGCCGCGCCGTCGAGCACGCAGGGCAGCGACACGTCGAAGAGCCCGTCGACCGACAGCTCGACCGCCGCCCCGGCCGCGACGTCGACCGACAGCAACTCGTCGTCGTCTTCGTCGTCGACCTCGAGCGACAACTCGTCGTCCAGCGCCACGACGCCGGCGCCGCGCAGCGACCGCAACTGACGCCGCGCCACCCGGGTGACCCGGGCTCCTGTCCGCTGGGAGCCCGGAGCGATCGCCGCCGTGTCCGTCGGGCACGGCGGCGATTTTCATTGCGGCGCCGGCGTTCGTCCGGCGCGCGCGGCGCCCTGCGCGACGAAGCGCTCGAACGCGTCCAGCAGCGGCGCGTAGCGGGCGGGGGCGTCCTCGATGTCCGCCAGCGCGGTGCAGGTCGCCTCCAGCGTGCTCAGATGCGCGGCCTTGGGCGCCTTGCGCAAGGCACGGTAGCGCGCCGGCGCGGCCGGGGCGATCGCCCATCTCGGCAAGGACTGCAGCAAAGCGTTCGCACGCAGCAGCCCGGCGCTCTTGCGCCAGGTGCCGTCGAGCACCACCAGGCGCCGCGGACGAGCGGGCAAGGCCGTCGAATCCAGGGCCGCGGGCCGGGCGAGCGTGTCCGCCGGGTAAAGCAGGGCGCTGCCGGATACATCACCGCCGAGCCACGCCAGCAAGGCCGCCGGCTCGAAGACCTCGCCGACGACGACGCGGCAGCGCGCCAGGCTCAGGCGCAGCAGGCGCACGCTGCCCTTGGCCTCGCGCGCCTCGTCGGGATGCTGCAGCACGAGCACGTCGACGTCGTTGTCCACGCGGGTGGCGAGCGCGCAGATGCACGTGCGCAGGGGCAGGGCGCAGCGCTCGCAGCGCGGGCGTTTCGGGGCGTCGAGCATGGCCCCGAGTGTCCACCACGCCCGGCCTGCCGGGCCGGACCCGATGCCCGGCTCCGCTCCGTCGCGCGCACATGCGCCGGGTCCCGCTCAACCGCAGCTCGTCGCAAGCCCATGGCCCGGCGCAGGGGCCGTTCCTAGAATCGATCGCATCGATCCAGACAACACATGAGGAGCCCCATGCGCCACGCCCTGACCCTTTCGCTCGCCGCCGTCGCCGCCCTGTTCGCGCTGCAGGCGCACGCCGCCGACCAGACGCGCAGCCTCGCGCCGTTCACGACCGTCTCCAACGCCGGCCCGGTGAACCTGCGCATCGAGGTCGGCAAGGCGCAGTCGGTGGTGGTCTCGGGCAGCGACGACTACATCGCCGACCTGAAGACGGAAGTGGTCGGCGGCGAGCTGCACATCAAGCTGCGCGACGGCACGCACATCGACAACCGCCACTATGGCGACATGCGCGTGACCGTCACCCTGCCGCAGCTGACCGCCTTCACGATGAGCGGCGCGGGCGAGACCACGCTGGCGCACGTCAGCGGCGACAGCCTCGAGGTGCGCTTCGGCGGCGCCGGCAGCCTCAAGGCCGACGGCACGGTCAGGAACCTGACGCTCAACGTCGGCGGCGTCGGCTCGATCGACACGCGCGAGCTGCATGCGGACAACGCCAACGTGAACGTCGGCGGCGTCGGCTCGGTCAAGGTGTGGGCCAGCCAGCGGCTGGACGCCAGCGTCGGCGGCGTGGGCTCGCTGACGTACTACGGCGATCCGAAGCAGGTCAACACCAGCGGCGGCGGGCTGGGCAGCATCTCGAAGGGCCGGTGAGCGGGCGCCCTGAACAGCGCCGAGCTCGCGCTGCAGGCGATCCCCGCGCCCGTGGACGCGGAGCCGGAGTCCGAAGGCTAGCGCGGCGAGTCGGCGCGGCGCGCGCGCCACTCGCGCGCCAGCAGCCCGTACATCCACGAATCGCAGACCTCGCCGGCGACGATCCAGCGTTCGCGCAGGTGGCCCTCGCGCACGAAGCCGAGGCGCTCCAGCGCGCGCGCCGACGGCACGTTGCGCGGGTCGATGTCGGCCTCGACGCGGTTGAGATCCAGGCGCTCGAAGCCCCAATCGAGCAGGGCCGTGATCGCCTCGTTCGCGAAGCCGCGGCCCCATGCGGACGGCCGCAGCGCGTAGCCGACGTCGGCGCGCCGGCATTGCGCGCTGAGGTCGTACAGCGCGCAGGAGCCGATCACGGTGCCGTCGTCGCGCTGCTCGATCGCGAACTGCGCGTGCGTGCCGTCAGCCATCGCCCGCGCGTCGCGCTCGATGTAGTCGACTGCCGCCTGCCGCTCGGTCCAGGGCGGATGGCTGCCGTAGCGCTGGACGACGGGATCCGAGCGCAGCGCGAACACGGCGTCGGCATCCGGCGGCGCCAGCGGGCGCAGCGCCAGGCGCGCCGTCTGCAGGGTCACGTCCGAGAACGCGGTCATCGCCCCATTCTCACACCTCGTCCGCGACACGCGGCGCGGGGCGCGGTCAGGCCTCGAGGCTCATGCGGCGGTCGTTCCACGCCGCGAGCATCGCATCCGGCCAGAAGGCGTGCGGCACGATCATCGGCACGTCGCTGGACGGATGGACCAGCACCGGGAACCAGTCGCCGGCCAGCAGGCCGTCGGGCAGGTGCGAGCGGATCGCGACGAAGCTGCTCAAGGTGGGCTGCTTCGCGCTCAGCGAGGTCGGCACCGGCACGCCCAGCGGACGGCCGGCGTCGTTGCGCACGAACTGCGCGAAGCGGCCGAGTTCCGATGCGCCCACGCCGCCGGCGGTCTTGAGCGCGGCCAGGCGCGCGCCGATCGCCGCCAGTTCGGCGGGGCGGGCGTCGAAGTACTCGTCCTCGCTGTAGACCAGCAGGCCGGACCGGTCGTCGTCGCCGCGCACGAACACGCCGTCGTCGGCCTCGACCAGCGCGCCCCAGCCGATGCGGCCCTTGCGGAACACCGTCTCCTGCTTCTCGTAGAACAGGCGCAGCGGATCGTCGCCGCCGGCCAGCCACGCGGGCGGCTCCGTGCGCACCTGCTTCATCCAGCGTCCGCCCTGCAGCAGGCGGCCGGCGCCGAACGAGCGGCGCAGCGTGCCGATCAACGTCTTCATCGCCGGGTCGGCGGCGCGCTCGACCGGCCCCGACGGCTCGGCGCGCGCCGGCGCCGCGGCCGCGGGCTGCGGCGGTGCGAACTGCGACTCGAGCAGCGACATCGGCGCCGTCACGCTGCCGCCGGGCCGCGTGGCGACGGCCACGTCGTCCTGCGCGGCCGCGCGCGCCGCGGCGGGCACGGCGGACTGCGGACGCGGCGCCATCGGACGCGCGCCCACGCTCAGCGGCTCGGGCGCCGCCGTGGGCACGCCCGGCGGCAGGTTGGAGACGCTGGGGCTGCGCAGCAGCGGCAGGCGCAGGCGCCACGCGACGTCAGGGAACTTGCCGCTGTCGACGACGACGAAGGTGCCCGTCTCGCCGTTGTTGTAGCGGCCGGGCGCGAGGCGGTAGACACGCTCGGGGCGATCGAGGCTCTCGAGCAGCGCGTCGACGCCGCCCAGCACCGCGTCGACGTCGAGCGTCGAGCCGTCGGCGCGGGCGTCGAAGCGGCGCTCGACGTCCTCGTAGGTGTACTCGACGCGCCAGACCGCGCCGTCGTCGTTGCGCACCAGGCTCTGGCGCAGCAACGCGAGCCTGGCCTGCGGCATCAGCGAGGCGACGAGGCCGCCGAACAGGACGTCGTGCGACGGCGCGCTGCCGTCGTCGTGCAGGTTGTACGAGACCAGGCGCTCGCCGAACAGGGTCTCGACGATGTCGGTGGCCGCGCCGAGCGCGGTGACCGGATCGGCGATCCAGCCGTCGAGCGCCTCCAGCGACGCGGGCGCGAGCGGCTTGTCGAAGCCGCCGTTGCGCAGCATCAGCGCGATCCTCGGCGCGCTCGCGCGGCGCTGCTGCCACTCGAACAGCAGGCCTTCCCACGGATGCAGCGCCGTCATCGTCGGCTTCTGGCGGCAGCCGTAGCGCACCAGCGCCCACGAGACGTAGTCGGCGGGCTCGCTGCCGAAGTTCTCCTGCAGGACGGCGCGCAGGCCGGCGACCACCTGCGAGTCCGACGGCCCGGATTCGCGCCGGGGCTTGCCATGGGAATCCTGGTACAGCCGCAGCATGAAAGACATGACGGCGGTCCAGATCACGTGCGCTTCGTCGGCACGCGACACGAACGCCCGCACGGGGTCGAGCCCGGCAAGCCGCAACAACGGTCTCGTCCCGGGCTTGAAGTCTTCGCTCATCCTCACAGTATGCAGTGACCCGGGGCCCTCAGTCCAAACTGAAGCGCTCCGGGCAGTTACGCGGCGGCCACAACGCGTCCTTCTACGGGTAAATCGGGAGTCGTGCGGACACCCC
>DASQCX010000624.1:0-2136 GCA_035634455.1 Burkholderiaceae bacterium | reverse complement strand
CCGAGCTGGGAGAACTCGCGCTGCAAGGCCCAGCTGAGCGGCAGCACGCACAACACCCAGCCGCTGTCGCTGTCGGTGGTCGGCGAGGCCACGACCAGCTTCATGGACACCTCGATGCTCAACGAGGAGGCGCCCCCCGCCCCGGTGCAGATCACCTCGCTCGAGCTGGCAGGCCAGCTGTCGGGCGACCTGTCCGAGCTGCTGGGCCGCCTGAGCGCGCAGGTGGGCGACTCGCGCGTGATCCGCATCTCGTGCGCGCTGCTGATGCGCGTCGACTTCGTGGCCGCCGGCGACCTGCTCAACTGGGTGTCGCAACGCCACGCCGAGGGCCGCGAGATCGTGTTCCACGAGACGCACCGCCTGGTCGCGCTGATGTTCGGCGCGATGGGCATCAGCGAGACGGCGCGCGTCCAGTTGCGCCACATCTGACACCAAGTCAGCCCTCACTCCTCAGCCAAACCAGCCAAGAAAGGCGCCCGACGCGAGTCCGGCGCCTTTTTTTCGCCGTCCGGAAAGACCCTGCGCGGCCGAAAGTTCCGCAAATTCGAGGTAAAGCCGCCTTTACCACAGATTCACCTGTTTGTGTTGCTCCTGACCGACTTTTTAAGCCAGCAAGGGCAAACCCCTAGGTAGGATTTCCTTGTCGCTCCCCGGAGCACTTATTTGAGGATTCCTATCGTGAAAAAGACTCTCATCGTCGGCGCCGTCGCCGTGATCTCCCTGGCCAGCGGCTCGGCCTTCGCCCAGACCTACGTGGGCATCAACCTCGGACAGAGCCACGCCAACCACGCCTGCGACGCCTCGGTGGCCAGCGGCGTCATCACCAGCTGCGACAAGTCCGACTTCGCCTGGAAGATCAACGGCGGCTACCAGCTGCCCGGCACGCCGTGGGCCGCCGAACTGACCTACTTCGACCTCGGCAAATTCAAGGGCTCGGGCACCGGCGTCTCGTCCACCGCCAAGGATTCGTACTGGGGCCTGGGCGGCGCCTACCGTCCGGACTTCGGCAGCGGCTGGGGCGGCGTGGCCCGCGCCGGCGCCGCCTACGGCACCAGCAAGGTGGACTACAGCCTGGGCACCGCCGCGGGCGAGCAGTCCAAGAACGGCTGGCACCCGTATTACGGCCTGGGCGTGACCTACCAGCTGGCCAAGAACGTCAAGATCGAGGGCGACTGGGACAACACCCGGATCACCTCGCAGGTGCCGACCTTCGGCTCGTCGACCGCCGTCGTCAACAGCTACACGATCGGCGCGTCGTTCGGCTTCTGACCCTGGTCGCCCCGACGGATCCGGCGCGCCGGATCCGCGCAGCCCGCCTCGCTCAGCCAGCGACGCGGGCTGCTTCCATTTGCACGAGGCCCTCGAAAAGCAGCCCGTCGACGATCTCGAACTCGACGTCGAGTGCGGGCGCCAGCTTCACGGCGGCGCCGCCCGCGATCAGCACCTTGGGCGGCCGGCCGGCACGCGCCGCGAGGCGCTTGTGCTGGCGCTCGACCGCGCCGGCGATCGCGAACACGCCGCCGGACATCAGCGCGTCGCTGGTGTTGGTCGGGAACTCCATGGTCTCGCCGGTGGGCACCTTCAGGCCGGCGGTGCCCATCTCGAGCGCACGCAGCATCAGGCCGAAGCCCGGCAGGATCAGGCCGCCCAGGAAGCGGCCGGCGGCGTCCAGCGCGTCGACCGTGACCGCGGTGCCCACCATCACCACCAGCACCGGGCGCGGCGGCTGTCCGGTGGCGGCCGCCTCCGCGGCGATGCGCGCGCGGGCGCCCACCAGCGCGACCCAGCGGTCGGCGCCCAGGCGCGACGGGTGGTCGTAGCCGTTGGTGACGCCGGCCTCGGCCGGCCTCGGCACCACCCAGCGCGGGACCACGTCCCACAACTCCATCTGCTCCTCGACGCGGCGCCGCACCGCCTCGCCCGCCACCACGCAGCCGAGCATGTGGTCGGGCGGCGGCAGGCTGGCCCAGTCGGTCTCGGCGAGTTCGTCGATGGTCTCGAGGAACACGGCGCCGTGGCGCACGGGCGGCTGGCCGGGAACGGGTTGCGCGAACAGGGCCCATTTCAGGCGCGTGTTGCCGATGTCGACGACCACGTTCGGCTTCATAGCAGGATCTCGTCGCGCTCGTGCGGCGG
>DASQCX010000623.1:0-7645 GCA_035634455.1 Burkholderiaceae bacterium | reverse complement strand
CGCGGTCTCCTTGTACTTGGTCTGCATGTCGGCGCCGGTCTCGCGCATGGTCTTGATGACCTTGTCCAGGCTCACGTGGTGCGTGCCGTCGCCGCGCAGCGCCATGCGCGCCGCGTTGATCGCCTTGACCGACGCGATCGCATTGCGCTCGATGCAGGGGATCTGCACGAGGCCGCCGACGGGGTCGCAGGTCAGGCCCAGGTGATGCTCCATGCCGATCTCGGCGGCGTTCTCCACCTGCTGCGGCGTGCCGCCCATCACGGCGGCCAGGCCCGCGGCGGCCATCGAGCAGGCCACGCCGACCTCGCCCTGGCAGCCGACCTCGGCGCCGGAGATCGACGCGTTCTCCTTGTAGAGGATACCGATCGCCGCGGCGGTCAGCATGAAGTCGACGACGCCCTTGTCGTTGGCGCCCGGCACGAAGCGCGTGTAGTAGTGCAGCACGGCCGGCACGATGCCCGCGGCGCCGTTGGTGGGCGCGGTGACCACGCGGCCGCCGGCGGCGTTCTCCTCGTTGACGGCCAGCGCGTAGAGGTTGACCCAGTCCATCACCATCAGCGGGTCGCGCATCGCGGCCTCGGGGTTGACGGTGAGGTCGCGGTACAGCTGCGCGGCGCGCCGCTTGACCTTGAAGCCGCCGGGCAGCACGCCCTCGGTGCGGCAGCCGCGCGCGACGCACTCCTGCATCACGCGCCAGATCCTGAGCAGGCCGGCGTCGATCTCCGCGTCGGTGCGCCAGTGGCGCTCGTTGCGGCGCATCAGCTCGGCGATGACCACGCCGTGCTGGTCGCACTGCCGCAGCAGGTCGTCGCCGCTGTGGAACGGGTGCGGCAGGACGGTGGTGTCGGGCGCGATCGTCTTCTGCTTCGTGCCGTCGGCCGCGACCTCGTCGCTGACGACGAAGCCGCCGCCCACGGAGTAGTACACGCGGTTCTCGAGCTCGGCGCCGGCGGCGTCGTACGCGGTGAAGCGCATGCCGTTGGCGTGGAAGGGCAAGGACTCGCGGCGATGCATCACGAGGTCGGCGGACTCGTCGAACGCGATCTCGTGCGCGCCGTTGAGCGCGACGCGGTGCTGCGCGCGGATGGCCTCGAGGATGGCGGGCACCTGCTCGATGTCCACCGTGTCGGGCTCGTGCCCGGCCAGGCCCAGCAGCACGGCCTTGTCGCTGCCGTGGCCCTTGCCGGTGGCGCCCAGCGAGCCGTACATCTCGGCCTTCACGCGCGCGGTGCGCGCGAGCGCGCCCTCGTGCGCGAGGCGGGCGACGAACATGCGCGCCGCGCGCATCGGGCCCACCGTGTGCGAGCTCGACGGGCCGATGCCGATCTTGAAGAGGTCGAAAACCGAGACTGCCATGGGGTGCCTTCAGCGAAACAGTCGGGCCGCGGACGGCGCTCGTGGCGCCGGCGCGGCTTCAGGATACGACCCTGCCGCCACACTCATGGCGGCAAGGAGATCAGGCCTTCGCGGCCTCGGCTTCGGCCTGCTCGGCGAACTCCGACATCGGCACGCAGCTGCAGAACAGGTTGCGATCGCCGTAGACGTTGTCGACGCGGCCCACCGGCGACCAGTACTTGCCCAGGCGCAGCGCCGGCACCGGGTAGGCGGCGTCCTCGCGCGAGTACGCGTGGGGCCACTCGGCCTTGAGCAGCGCCTGCGCGGTGTGCGGGGCGTTCTTCAGCGGGTTGTCGTCGCGCGGCCAGCTGCCCTGTTCGACCTTCGAGATTTCGGAGCGGATGGCGATCATCGCGTCGCAGAAGCGGTCGAGCTCGGCCAGCGGCTCGCTCTCGGTCGGCTCGACCATCAGCGTGCCGGCGACCGGGAACGACAGCGTCGGCGCGTGGAAGCCGTAGTCGATCAGGCGCTTGGCGACGTCCTCGGCGGAGATGCCCGAGCTGTCCTTGAGCGGACGCAGGTCCAGGATGCACTCGTGCGCGACGCCGCCGCCCTGGATGCCGGCGATGTTGCCGCTGAAGTGGATGTCGTAGTGCTGCGACAGGCGCGCCGCGATGTAGTTGGCGTTGAGGATGGCCGTCTCGGTGGCCTGGCGCAGGCCGGCCGCGCCCATCATGCGCACGTACATCCAGCTGATCGGCAGCACCGCCGCGTTGCCCAGCGGGGCCGCGGAGACGGCGCCGACGCGCTTGTCGTCGTCCTTGCCCAGGCCCGCTGCGCGGTGCGCCGGCAGGAAGGGCACGAGGTCGGCCACGACGCAGACCGGGCCGACGCCCGGGCCGCCGCCGCCGTGCGGGATGCAGAAGGTCTTGTGCAGGTTCAGGTGGCTGACGTCGCCGCCGAACTCGCCCGGCGCGGCCACGCCCACCATCGCGTTCATGTTGGCGCCGTCGACGTAGACGCGGCCGCCGTACTGGTGCACCAGCGCACACAACGCCTTGACGCCCGGCTCGAACACGCCGTACGTGGACGGGTAGGTGATCATCATCGCCGCCAGGTCGTCCTTGTGCGCGATGCACTTGGCCTCGAGGTCGGCCATGTCGACCTCGCCCTCGGGCGTGCACTTCACGACCACGACCTTCAGGCCCACCATCTGCGCCGACGCCGGGTTGGTGCCGTGCGCCGACTCGGGGATCAGGCAGACGTCGCGCGCGCCTTCGCCGCGCGACGCGTGCCAGGCCTTGATCACCAGCAGGCCGGCGTACTCGCCCTGCGAGCCGGCGTTGGGCTGCAGGCTGATGCCCGCGTAGCCGGTGGCCTGCTCCAGCCACTTGCACAGCTGGTCGTTGAGCAGCCTGTAGCCTTCCAGCTGGTCGGCCGGCGCGAACGGGTGCACGTGCGCGAACTCGGGCCAGGTGATGGGGATCATCTCGCTGGTGGCGTTGAGCTTCATCGTGCACGAGCCCAGCGGGATCATGCTGCGGTCCAGCGCCAGGTCCTTGTCGGACAGGCGGCGGATGTAGCGCAGCATCTCGGTCTCGCTGTGGTGCGTGTTGAACACCGGGTGCGTGAGGAAGGCGCTGGTGCGCAGCAGCTCGGCCGGCAGGCGCAGCGCGACGCCTTGCTCGTACGCGTCGAACGACGCCGCGGTCTGGCCCGGCGCGAAGATGTCCCACAGCGCGGCGATGCAGGCGCGCGTGGTGGTCTCGTCGAAGCTGACCGACACGGTCGTCGCGCTGGCGCGGCGCAGGTTCATGCCGGCGGCGACGGCGCGCGCCAGCACGGCCTCGGTCTGCGCGCCGGTGGCGATCTCGACAGTGTCGAACGCGTTCTTGTTGACGCAGGCGATGCCGCGCTGGTCCAGCCCGGCCGCGAAGATCGCGGTGAACGAGGCGACGCGGCGCGCGATGCGGCGCAGGCCCTCGGGGCCGTGGTAGACGGCGTACATGCTGGCGATGACCGCCGGCAGCACCTGCGCCGTGCAGATGTTGGACGTCGCCTTCTCGCGGCGGATGTGCTGCTCGCGCGTCTGCAGCGCGAGGCGGTAGGCCGGCGCGCCGTGCGAGTCGACGGACACGCCGACCAGGCGGCCCGGCAGCGAGCGCTTGAGCGCGTCCTGCGTGGCCAGGTAGGCGGCGTGCGGGCCGCCGCAGCCCATGGGCATGCCCAAGCGCTGCGTGTTGCCGCAGGCGATGTCGGCGCCGAACTCGGCCGGGGCCTGCAGCAGCGTCAGCGCCAGCAGGTCGGCGGCGACGATGACCAGGCCGCCGCGCGCGTGCACCGCGTCGACGACGGGCTTGAGCACGCGCACTTCGCCGGTGACGCCCGGGTACTGGAACAGCGCCGCGAAGCAGTCCTTCTCGCCGGCTTCCTCGGCCTTGCCGACCACGACCTCGATGCCCAGCGGCTTCGCGCGCGTCTGCACGACTTCCAGCGTCTGCGGCAGCACGTCGTCGGCGACGAAGAACGCCTTGCTCCTGCTCTTGCCCATGCGCTGGGCCAGCGTCATCGCCTCGGCGGCGGCGGTGGCCTCGTCCAGCATCGAGGCGTTGGCGATGGCCATGCCCGTCAGGTCGGTGACCATGGTCTGGAAGTTCAGCAGCGCTTCCATGCGGCCCTGCGAGATCTCGGCCTGGTAGGGCGTGTACGCGGTGTACCAGGCGGGGTTCTCTAGGATGTTGCGCAGGATGACGCCCGGCGTCAGCGTGCCGAAGTAACCCTGGCCGATGAAGCTCTTGAGCACCTTGTTCCTGCTCGCGACGGCCTTCAGCTCGGCCAGCGCCTTCGCCTCCGTGACCGCGTCGGGGATCGCCATCGCCTGGCCGCGCAGGATGTTCTCGGGCACCAGCGCCGAGATCAGCGCCTCGCGCGACGCGGCGCCGATGGCCGTCAGCATGCGCGCCTCGTCGGCGGCCTCGGGGCCGATGTGGCGGGCGACGAATTCGGCGGCGTTCTCGAGCTCGGCCAGCGGGGTGGTGGCGGTCAGGGACATGGGGGATTCCAGGCAGGGGTTCGGCAGGAAGCGCGCGGCGCGCGTCGGATGGACGCGGCAGGCGCTGGCGCGACGCGACGCGGTCACGTCGCGCGCGGGGTCAGGCGGGGCAGGGGATCAGAGCGTCTTGAGCAGAGCGTCGTAGGCCGGCGCGTCCATCAGCTGGTCGAACTCGGTCATGTCGGAGATCTTGACCTTGAAAAACCAGCCCACGCCCAGCGGGTCGGTGTTGGCCAGCGCCGGCTCGTCGCGCAGCTTCTCGTTGACCTCGACGACCTCGCCGGAGACCGGCATGTAGATGTCGGCCGCGGCCTTCACCGACTCGACGACGCCGGCGATCTCGCCCTTGGCGAACGTGCGGCCGACGGCGGGCAGGTCGACGAACACGACGTCGCCGAGCGCGTCCTGCGCGTGCAGCGTGATGCCCACGACGGCGGCGTCATGATCTTCGATGTTGATCCATTCGTGGTCGGTCGTGAACTTGGTCGTCATGCGGGGCTCCTGGAAAAAGGGCGGAAGAAACGGGATGGAGGAAAACGGGGAAAGGCTCAGCCGCGGAAGTAGCGGTGCGGCGCGAAGGGCATGGGCGTCACGCGCATCGGCAGGCGCTTGCCGCGCACCTCGGCGTAGACCTCGTGCGCGACGATCGCGTGGTCGACCGGCAGGTAGGCCATGGCCACCGGCTGGTTGACGGTCGGGCCCAGCGTGCCGCTGGTGACGACGCCCAGCTTGTGGCCCTGGTGGTCGACGATGACGGTGCCCTCGCGCACGGGCGCGCGCTCGAGGCCGATCAGGCCGACGCGCTTGGTGCGCGCGCCCACGGCCAGCTGCTTGGCGACCGTGTCGGCGCCGGGGTAGCCGCCCTCGCGCTCGCCGCCCGGGCGGCGCACCTTCTGGATGGCCCAGGTGAGCGCCGCCTCGATCGGCGTGGTGGTGGTGTCGATGTCGTTGCCGTACAGGCACAGGCCGGCCTCCAGGCGCAGCGAGTCGCGCGCGCCCAGGCCCACGGGCTTGACCTCGGGCTGATCGAGCAGCTTGCGCGCCAGCGCGTCGGCGTCGGCCGCGGCGACGGAGATCTCGAAGCCGTCCTCGCCGGTGTAGCCCGAACGCGTGACGTAGCAGGGGATGCCCGCGACCTTGAAGAAGCCGCCGGTCATGAACGTGAGCTTCTCGATGCCGGGCGACAGGCGCGCGATCGCGTGCACGGCCATCGGGCCCTGCAGCGCCAGCAGGCCGCGGTCGAACATCGTGACGATCTCGCAGCGCTGGCCGATGCGCTCGCGCAGGTGGCGCAGGTCGGCGTCCTTGCACGCGGCGTTGACGATGACGAACAGGCCGTCGTCGCGGTGCGTGACCATCAGGTCGTCCATGATGCCGCCCTGGGCGTTGGTGAACAGGGCGTAGCGCTGCTTGTCGAGCGACAGGCCGACGATGTCGACCGGCACCAGCGTCTCCAGCGCGGCGGCGGCGCCGGGGCCCTTGAGCAGCAGCTGGCCCATGTGCGAGACGTCGAACAGCGCGGCCTCGTGGCGGCACTGGCGGTGCTCGGCGAGGATGCCGGCCGGGTACTGCACGGGCATCGAGTAGCCCGCGAACGGCACCATGCGGGCACCGAGTTCGAGGTGCAGGGCGTGCAGGGGGGTCTGGAGCAGCGGGGTGGAGAGGTCAGCGGACATTTCTGTTCCTTCGAGGGCAGTCGGTCCCGCCCTCATCGTACGGGCGGCTGGATGCCCTCGCTGTCCGCTTTACCTGAGAGATTGCAGCGCCGGTGTGCCGGCCCCGCTTGCCCCTTCGGTGGACGATCTCGCCGCCGGCCTCAGGGCCAGCGACCGCATCGCCTCTCTCCAGTGAGGAACGCCTGTGTTCGACAGGCGTCTCGTCAGTCCTTTTGCCTGAGCGTTCGGGGCGTCGCGGCCCCTGCGCCTTCGGCGGCCGGCGGCGACGCGCGATCGCGCATCGGCAGGCTCTCTCCTGACAAGCCGTCAGTTTAGCATCGCCGTCGCGCGGGGCAAGGCGGATGCGCGGGGCCGGATATCCTCCAAAGGGAGGTGTAAATATGTGTTGCCAACGCGCCGATTCCATGGAGAATTTGCCCTCAGACAAGAGAGTTCCCACCGGTTGGTCGCGCGGTGGAGAAGACGATGGGGGAGCGGTGCTGCGTCGGGGCGTTCCGGCAAGTCGGTCTGCTCGAACTGCACAGGCGGCCGCTGGATTCCCGAGCGTAGCGAGCACGTCATGAGCGACCCAGTTTCCCGGCAGCCGTCCTCGACGGAGGCTGCGCGGAACGACATCCCGTCCGCCGAATTCCCGGCGCACGATCCGCGATCGCCGCACTGGCCGATCGAACGCGAGATCGAGCGCTCGGAGCGCGCCTCCGCCGCGCTGGCGGCGACCCGGGCGCTGGCGCGCGCCGCCTTCACCGATTCCCAGCTCGCCGCCGAGGACGCGGCCGACCACGACGACGCCGTCGATTCCGGCTGGGTGCGCACCGAGTACGTCGCCTTCGAGCATTCGATGCCGCCGGACGACGAGGTCGCGCCCGATCGACCCCAGCGCATCCTGGCGGGCGGCAGCTTCGATCCCGGCATCGCGTCGCAGGAGGGGCGCGCGTTCCCGGGGGCCTCGATGGCCGATGCGTCGCTGAAGACGCGCACCGGCGCGCAGGCCCGCTTCCTGCAGGAGTCGCGGCATGCCTCGCGGGGCGAGCGATCCGGCCAGGCCGAGCGCCGTGCGAGGCCGCGCGACGCCACGCGCCGCGACGAGCGGGCCGCGCCGCCGGCGCGGACGCCCGCGTCGTCCGCCCGCGCCGCCGCGCCGCCGCGCGCGCCAGCGCCCGCGCGCGAGGGTCTCAAGTTCCTGCTGGCCGCCGCGCTCGGCGGTGTCGTCGTCCTCGCCGGCGGCAGCGTCGCATGGAAGACCGGGCTGCTGTCGCGCCGCGACGCGCCGCCCGCGACCGCGGCGGTGTCGCCCGCGCCGGCGACGGCCGCGCAGGCCGAGGCCGCGCGCGTGCTTTCCCCGGCCCAGCAGGAGATTCCCATCACGCCCGCGGCCGGCCCGACGCCGCCGCGCAGCCAGGCCGAGACCGACGCGGCGCTGGCGGCCGATGCCCGCGCGGCGGCGCTGCCGGCGGAGGCGGTCCGCCCGGTCGAGCCGGCGGCGCAAGCGCAGCCGACCGCCAAGGTGGCGCCGGCCACGGTTCCCGCGCACGCGGTGCACGGCAAGGCCGACGTCGCCGCGGCCATCGCCAACGCGCAGGCG
>DASQCX010000622.1:0-3338 GCA_035634455.1 Burkholderiaceae bacterium | reverse complement strand
CGCCGCCAACGCGTCCAACGTCTCCATCGCCGTGGCCGTGGGCGGCGGCCCCGAGGGCGACGTCGGCTCCGGCCTGGCCTGGACGGGCGTCGCGACCGCGAGCGCGGACGTGCGCGGGACCGCCCTCGTGGACGCGACGGGCGGCGCCGACGCGGAGACCGTGGACGCCGCGCGCGGCCGCATCGCGGGCCTGCTCGATCGCGTGGAGCGCGCCGTGACGAGCGCCGACCACGAGACCGTCGCCAGGGCGACCGCCGGCATCGCGATCGCGCGCGCCCACGCCGCGGTCGGCTTCCATCCGGCCCACCCGTGCGCGGCGGTCCCCGGCACGCTGACCGTGTTCGTGGTGCCGTGGGCGCCGCGCGGCGAGGACGTCGACCCGGACGAGCGCGTGGACGCGCCCTGGCCCGACCCGGGCGCGCTGGCCGCGGTGCGCGCGCACCTCGATCACGCCCGCATGGTCGGCACCGAGGTGTGGGTCTGCCCGCCGCGCTACCGCCCGGTGCGGCTGGCGGTGCGCGTGCTCGGCGACCCCGGCGACGTCGTCGCCGCGCGCGATCGCATCGCCACCGCGCTGCGTCGCTTCCTCGACCCGCTCGAAGGCGGGGACGACGGGCAGGGCTGGCCGTTCGGCGATCCGGTTCGTCCATCCGTGATGATGCGCGAGGCGATGGGCGCGCTCCGCGAGGGCGAGGTCGACGCGGTGGCGATCGGGCTGGACGGCGCGGCGCCATCGGAGGACTGCAAGGAGGTCCGCATCGGCCCGCACGACCTGCCGGTGCTGGCCGACGTCACGGTGAGCTTCGCGGCCGACACCCGCGCCCGACCGGGGGGCCTGCGATGAGCACCTGGTGGGGACGCGAGGCCTGGGGGCCGGTGCCGGATTCGGCCACCGTGCGCGGCACCGATGCGGCCGTGCCGCGGCCGCGGCTGCTGCCCGTCACGCGCGAGGCCGTGGCGGGCGAGGTCGCGGGGCGCATCCGCGCCTTCACGCCGGAGTGGACCAACCAGCGGGCCGGCGACCCCGGCACCGCGCTGACGCGCATCTTCTCCGAACAGATGGAGGCCGTGCTGGCGCGCGCCGACCGCCTGCCCGAGAAGATCTTCATCGAGTGCCTCGGCGACGCCGGCGTGGCCGCGCTGCCCGCCACGCCCGCCGAGGCGCTGCTCGCATTCACGTTGTCCGCCGGGGCGAGCGAGTCGGTGCTGGTACCCGCGGGCTTCCAGGTCGGCGCGCCGCCGGCCGGCGGCGACGGCGACCTGGTCGTGTTCGAGACGACGCGCGCGCTCTTTGCCGCGCCCGCCACGCTCGCCGAACTCTACGTGCAGGAGAACGGCACGAACCGCCGCATCCCGCTGCCCGCGGGCGACGACGCCGCGCCCTTCGAGCCCTTCGGCCGCCGCGCCGAGGCCGGACGCGCGCTGCTGCTCGGCTTCTCGACCAGCGACGACGCCGTGCGCCTGACCAACCGGCTCACGCTGGGCGTGTCGGTGTACGCGCCACCCGGCGCGCCGCCGCCGGTGCCCGCGGGCGGCGTGTCCGGCCTGCCGGTGGCGCCGCTCCCCTTCCTGCGCTGGGAACTCCTCGACGGCGCGCTCTGGAAGCCGCTCGAGGTGGCGCTCGACCAGACCGGCGGGCTGTTCCGCAGCGGCGTCGTGGAGATCGAGCTTCCGGCCAGCTGGCGGCCCGGACAACTGCCGCGCCGCAACGGCCCGCTCCTGCGCTGGCTGCGCCTGAGCATCCTCTACGGCCGCTACGCCGAGCCGCCGTCGCTGCGCGCGATCTGGCCCAACGTGGTGCCCGCGATCGCCGCGCGCACGATCCGCGACGAAGCGCTCGAGCCCGTGCCGCGCGTCGCCGGCCAGTATCTGCTGTCGCGGACGCCGGTCCTCGCGTCCACGCTGATCGTCGAGGTCGACGATGGCGCCGCGCCGGCGCCGCTGCTGACGGACGGCGAGGCCGCCACGATGACGCCGCCGGTGACGCGCTGGACCGCCGTGTCCAGCCTCGCCGATGCCGACCCCGAGGATCGCGTCTACGTGCTCGACCCCGCCACCGGCCTGCTGCAGTTCGGCGACGGCGCGCACGGCGCCGCGGTGCCCGACGGCTTCCGCAACGTGCGGGCGCTGGTCTACCAGGTGGGCGGCGGCGCGGCCGGCGCGGTCGACGCCGGCGCGATCAGCACGCCGATGTCGTCGGCGCCGTTCGTGACCGGCGTCAGCAACCCGCTGCCGGCCAGCGGCGGCATGGACGCCGAGTCGGTCGCGCGCACGCGCAGCCGCGGGCCGCAGGAGATCCGCGCCCGCAACCGCGCGGTGGCGGTGGCCGACTACGACCTGATGGCGCTGCGCGCGCCCGGCGCCCAGGTCGTGCGCGCCCACGCGGTCGCGGGCCTGCACCCGACGTACCCGGGGCGGCCGATCGCCGGCGTCGTGGGCGTGTACGTCGTGCCGCCCGATCGCGGCGAAGGCCCGCCGACGCCGGACGACGCCACGCTGCGCGCGGTGGCGGAATCGCTCGTGGCCACCGTGGCGCCCGCGGGCGTGCAGGTGGTCGCCGCGGCGCCGCACTACCACAAGGTGCGGGCCGAGATCGGCGTCGTCGTCGACCCGGCCGCCGACCAGGGCGCCACGGTCCGCGCGCTGGGCATCGCGCTCGACGCCTACATCGACCCCATCGCGGGCGGCGAGGACGGCCAGGGCTGGCCGTTCGGCGGCGTGCTGCGCTACTCGGCGCTGCTGCGCACGCTGGTGAGCGGCGTCGCCGGCGTGCGCGCCATCACGCGCATGACGCTGGTGATCGACGGCACGCGACTCGCGGCCTGCACCGACTTCACCCCGCGGCCGCACGCGCTTCTGTGGCCGTCCACTCACGAGATCGTGCCCGTCCAGGCGCAGGACACGCCATGAGTTGCATCCCCGAACCCGTCGTCTTCCGCCTGCTGGACGGCATCGTCGGCTGGGACGTGCGGTCCGCCGTCGGCCTCGACGGCCTGGACGACGCCGCCGCCGGCATCGTCCTGGCCACCACCTCGCCCGACGCAGTCGACCCGGCGTCGCTGCTGCCGTGGTTGCCGCCGGCGCGCCTGGCGCCCGGCTGCGGGCGCTGCGCCTGGTGGCTCGTCACGCCGGTGCCGTCGCGCCTGCTGCGGCTGTCCTGCGGCGCGCGGCCGGGACCGTGCGACGACCCGTACCCCTGCGCCGAGGCCTTCGTTCCCGTGGACTGCCTGCCCGACCTGGTCGCCGGCGTCGCCGTGGCCGCGCGACGGCACCTCGTCGCGCTGAGCGACGCGGGCGCCGGGCAGGTGCGCATCCTGGGCGCGTCGGGCGCGGAACTG
>DASQCX010000621.1:0-5861 GCA_035634455.1 Burkholderiaceae bacterium | reverse complement strand
CGGCGACCACGCCGCCGGCCAGGGCCAGCACCTCGGTCATGCGCATGCCCGTCAGATCGAGCGGATAGCGGCCCGGCCGGCCGACCTGGCCCAGCACGTTGACCTGGTTCGCGCGCACCTGGGTCACGACGATCATGACCTGCGGATCCTTGACGAAGTCGCGCCGCTTGAGCTCGGAGGCGATGTGCTG
The DNA here is from genome assembly GCA_035634455.1 of Burkholderiaceae bacterium. Lineage (GTDB taxonomy): Bacteria > Pseudomonadota > Gammaproteobacteria > Burkholderiales > Burkholderiaceae_C > Scleromatobacter. The sequence continues at coordinate 5,671 of DASQCX010000621.1, read as the reverse complement.
CTCCGCGGCGGTGACCGTCAGGCCGGCCAGCTGCACGCGGCCCAGCAGGGGGTAGCTGATCGCGCCCGTCTCGTTGACGCGCGTCTCCATGCTCAGGTCCGGGCTCTGGTAGACGTTGATCCGGATCGTGTCGCCGGCGCCGATGCGCGACTGGTCGGGATCGGCCGCGCGCGGCGCCGGCGCCGGGGGCTTGGGCGGCGCGGCGGCTTGCGCACGCGCGGGCGGCATGCCGATCAACAGTGCCGCCGACAGGGCGGTGGCCAGCACGAGCGCGGTGCGGCGGGCGGGAAGAGTCGGACGGGATGACGGCATGGATTACTACTCTTTCAGTTTTTGGGATCCTCCGGCGGAGCGCGCGCGGGCAGGCTCACCCGCGCCGAGGAAGCGGAGACGGCCGGCAAGCTCACGCGCAGGCCCGGCATCGGCGGCAAGGTCACCTGCACGCCGGAGGCCGTCGTCGCCGGCAGGGTCACCTGGACGTTCGACGCCGTGCTGGCGGCCGGCAACGAGACACGCGTGCCGCCGGCGGAGGCCACGGGATTCGAAGCTTCGACATCCCTGAGCGTGGCAAGCGCCGCGCCCGATGCCGCCAGCGCCTGGTAGGGCGCGGCGTAGTCGATCCGGGCCGCCGTCCGCAGCGCCGCGATGTTGCCTTCGGTCACCTTGCGGCGCGCCTCGATCGCGAGGAACTGCGCCACCGCCGGGCGCGCCTTGTCGAAGCCGACCGGCGCATCGGCGCTCGAGGTGACGTAGGTGACGTGCACCTGGCCGCCGTCCGAGGCGACGACGCCGCGGCCGACCGCGATGCCCGCGATCTCCTTGAGCGAGCCCAGCGGGATCTGTTCGGCCGGATGCGTGCTCTGCTGGCCGCGGAACGGCGTGCCCTGCGCCTTGAACCACGCCTCGACCTCCTCGGGCGGACGGCCGCCCTCGACCATCGCGCGCAGCGTCGCGACCTTGTCCTCCGGCACCTTGGCCAGGTATTCCTGCAGCGTGTAGATGCGGCGTTGCGAGAACAGGAACGGGTTGGCGTCGAAGTAGGCGTGGATGGCGGCGTCGGTGGGCGCGGGCACGCCGAGCGCGGCCTGCTCCACGTAGGCGCGCGCCAGCACCTCGCGGCGCGCGGCGGCGATCGCCTGCTGCGCCCCCGGCTCGAGATCGAGCTTGGTCTTCTCGGCCTTCTCGACGATCAGCTGCTCGTCGATCAGCTGCTCGAGCACCTTGCGGCCCGCCTCGTCCTGCTGCTCGGGACGCAGGCCGCGCTCGCGCTGCAGGCGGTAGTTGATCTGGTGCACCGTGATCTCGGTGCCGTCGACGCGCGCGGCGCTCTGCGTCGCGTCCTTCTTGTGGCCGGTGCAGGCCGCCAGCAGCAGCGCCGCGCAGACCGCGGCAGCGGCCGCGGCGGTGGAACGCATGGTCGTTGCGTCGCTCGTCATGGTGCCCGCCCGGCCCGCCTCGCTTCAGACCCGCCCGATGGGCTGGTAGTCGATGCCGGCGTCGCGCACCAGCCTCGGCTCGTACAGGTTGCGGCCGTCGAAGATGACCGGCGTCTTCAGGGTCGTCGCGATGCGCGCGAAGTCCGGGCTGCGGAATTCCTTCCACTCGGTCACGATGGCCAGCGCGTCGGCGCCCACCAGGGCCGCGTCGGGGTTCTCGGCGTAGGCGATGCGGGGCTCGTCGCCGAAGATGCGGCGCGCCTCGGTCATCGCCACCGGGTCGTAGGCCGTCACGCTCGCGCCGCGCGCCAGCAGTTCGGCGATCAGCACGCGGGCGCTGGCCTCGCGCATGTCGTCGGTGTTGGGCTTGAACGCCAGGCCCCAGACGGCGAAGCGCCTGCCGGCCAGGTCGTCGCCGAAGCGCTTGGCGATCTTGTCGACCAGCACCTGCTTTTGCGCGTCGTTGGCGTCTTCCACCGCCTGCAGCACCTTCAGGTCGCGGCCGTTCTCGCCGGCGGTGCGGATCAGCGCCTTCACGTCCTTCGGGAAGCACGAGCCGCCGTAGCCGCAGCCGGCGTACAGGAAGTGGTAGCCGATGCGCGGGTCGGAGCCGATGCCCTGGCGCACGAGCTCGATGTCGGCGCCCAGACTCTCGGCCAGCAGCGCGAGCTCGTTCATGAACGAGATGCGCGTGGCCAGCATCGCGTTGGCCGCGTACTTGGTGAGCTCGGCCGAGCGCACGTCCATCACCACGAGCTTCTCGCGGTTGCGCTGGAACGGCGCGTAGACCGCGCGCAGCAGGTTGATCGCGCGGTCATCCTCGGCGCCGACGACGATGCGGTCGGGCTTCATGAAGTCGTCGACCGCCGCGCCCTCCTTCAGGAACTCGGGGTTGGACGCGACGGAGAAGTCCAGCGTCACGCCGCGCGCGACGAGCTCGGCCTGGATCGCGGCGCGGACCTTGTCGGCGGTGCCCACGGGCACGGTGCTCTTGTCGATGACCAGCTTGTAGTCGGTCATCAGGCGGCCGATGTTGCGCGCCGCGGCCAGCACGTACTGCAGGTCGGCGGAGCCGTCCTCGTCCGGCGGCGTGCCCACCGCGATGAACTGCAGCGTGCCGTGCGCCACGGCCACGCCGACGTCCGTGGTGAACTGCAGGCGGCCCGCGGCCGCGTTGCGCTGCACGACCTGGTCGAGACCCGGCTCGTGGATGGGGATCTCGCCCTTGTTGAGCATGTCGATCTTGCGCGGATCCACGTCCAGGCAGACGACATGGTTGCCCATCTCGGCCAGGCACGCCCCGGACACCAAACCGACATAGCCCGCCCCGATCACGGTGATTTTCATGAGAGTTGACTGCTTAAGCTGAAGGAAAGATGCGCACCGGACCGGCGCGCGTGGAGGATCACTGGGTGGCGCCGCTGGCAGCGTCGGGGGCGGACGCGGGAACGGCAGATACCGTGCCTGACGCGAACCTGCCCAGATAGTCGATGCGCGCCTTCGAGCGCAGGTCGCGTGTTTCCGCCAGCAGCGCCTCGCGCTTCTTCTGGTTCCACAGCGACTGCTCGATGGCGGGCTGGGCCTGCGCCAGCGCCAGCGGCGAGGGCTTGACCTCGACCAGCGTCAGCGCCGTCAGGCCCTGCGGCTGCGGGATCGCGACCGTCTGCCCGGGCGTCATGGTCGAGATTTTCGGCAGCAGCGGGCCCAGCGATTCGGCGGGCTGGGTGGATTCGGTCACGTTGACGGCGCTCGCCTTCGTCCTGAGCAGTGCGGCGACCGCCGCCGCGCCGCTGGCCGCCTGCGCGGCCGCCGCGAGCGGCCCGGCCTGGTCGGCGGCCACGCGCGCGTCCACCTTCTGGAGGACGTACGCGCTGCGCTGCGCGAAGTTGGCCGGGTGCGCGTCGTAGTACTGCTTGATCTCGTCGGCGCCCGGCTTGGGCACCTTGGCGGCGAACCGCTCCAGGTAGTAGCGGGCGAGCGCATCCTTGCGCGCCGCCTCCATGGCCTGCAGCACGCCGGGGTTGCGATCGAGCTTGTCCGTCTCGGCCTTCTGCGCCGCGAGGCGTTGTTCGACCAGGCTCTCCAGCACGGTGGCGGCCGCGGGTGCCGACGCCCCGGGCCGCGCCGCGGCGACCTGCCCGATGGCGAAATCGAGCTGGTCCTGGGTGATCTTCTCGCCGTTGACGGTGGCCACGGCGGCCGACGTGTCCTCGGTCTGGCGGCTGCAGGCCGCGAGAAGCACCGCGGCGCACGCGAGCGCCGGTGCGAGATGGAAAGCCTGGCGGGTCTTCATTTCTTGGCAGGTGGATTCTGCGACGCCGCCGCAGCGGGGGCGCTGCCGGCGGGAGCCGCGGGGCCGGACGACGGTGTCGCCGCGGGCATGGCAAGTTCGCCGCCCGCCGGCTGCAGCGCCGCGAAACGCCCCTGGTATTCGACCTTGACGTCGTTGCGCAGCGTCTTCTGCAGGCCCATCACGAGCTCGCGCCGGCCCTGGTTGGACAGGTACTGCTCGATCGCCGGGCGCGCGTCGGCCAGCGGCTTGGGCGCCGCGGCGCTGGAGACGAGCGTCAGCGCCGCGATGCCGAACTGCGAGGGCATCCCCATCGACTGGCCGTCCTTGAGCGTGGCCAGCTTGTCGAGGACGTTGAGCGGCAGCTGCTCGGAAGCGTCCTGCTCCGGCTTGCTGGTGAACGCCAACTTCTGCGACTTGAGCCAATCGGACAGTTCAGCCGAACTCTTTACCGATTGCACCTTCGCATCGATTTCCGCACGGCGATCGGCCGGCGCTTGAATGTCGGTGCGCTGCAGCGTGTAGACCTTGCGCTGGGCGAACAGCGCCGGGCGGCTGTCGTAGAACTTGCGCACCGCCTCGTCGGTGGGCTTGGGCGCGCTCTCGGCGACCTGCTCGATGAAGCGGCGCGCCAGGATGTCGCGGCGCGCGGCCGCGATCTGCGCGACGACGTGCGGATCCTGATCGAGCTTGGCCGCGACGGCCTTCTGGGCGACGATCTGTTCGTCGATCAGCTGGTCGAGCACCTGCTTGGCGGCGGCGTCGCCGGCGTCCGGGCGCATGCCGCGCTGCTTCTGGAGCGCGATCTGCAGCTGGCTGGCGGTGAGCTCGTCGCCGCCCACCTTCGCGACCACCTCGTCGCCGGCAGCGCCCCCGCCCGTCGCGGCGTCCTTGTTCGGGCCGCAGGCGGCCAGGACGGTCGCGGCCAGCAGGGCCAGGACGGCCGCGCCCGCGGGGACGCGGCGGGTCGTGTTCTCGGAACGCATCATCGGTGAAATCCCTTTCGGCCGTCGTCGGCCCATCGCGCGGCGAGCGTGCCGCGACTCTCGTTGTCGGACGCGCACGACGGGCGTGCGCAATCCGGCCGCCAAGCGGCAAAAACGAACGATTGTAGAGATCGGACTGCGTCAGCTTGACGACGGACGCGGGGGTGGCCGCGGCGGGATCCCCCGCGCCGCGGCATCCGAAATGCCCGCGCGCCGGGGCCTCAGCGGCCGAATCGGGCCAGGAAATCCTGGTAGGTGAGCGCGATGCCCTGCCGCAGCGCGACCTTGTGCTTCCAGCCGAGGGCGTGCAGCCGGCCGACATCGAGCAGCTTGCGCGGCGTGCCGTCCGGCTTGCTGGCGTCGAACACGATGCGGCCCTGGAAGCCGACGACGTCCATCACCGTCTCGGCGAGCTCGCGGATCGTCACGTCCTGGCCGGTGCCGACGTTGACCAGCGGGCCGTCGTAGCCCTGCTCCATCATGTGGACGCAGGCGTCGGCGAGGTCGTCGACGTACAGGAACTCGCGCATCGGCGTGCCCGTGCCCCACACGACGTATTCGGCGTCGCCGCGCAGCTTCGCCTCGTGCGCCTTGCGGATCAGCGCCGGCAGCACGTGGCTATTCTGCAGGTCGTAGTTGTCGTTGGGCCCGTACAGGTTGGTGGGCATCGCGCTGACGTACTGGCGGCCGTACTGGTCGTTGTAGGCCTCGCACATCTTGACGCCGGCGATCTTGGCGATGGCGTACGGCTCGTTGGTCGGCTCCAGCGGGCCGGTCAGCAGCGAATCCTCGCGGATCGGCTGCGGCGCCAGCTTCGGGTAGATGCAGCTGGAGCCCAGGAACATCAGGCGCTGGACGTCCGCCTCGTGCGCGCCGGCGATCAGGTTGTCGGCGATCGCCAGGTTCTCGTGCAGGAACTGCGCGCGGAAGGTGTTGTTGGCCTGGATGCCGCCGACCTT
>DASQCX010000620.1:0-4258 GCA_035634455.1 Burkholderiaceae bacterium | reverse complement strand
TCCATGCCCGCCCCGACCCCGCAGCGCGCGCCACGATCGGCCGCGGCGCTGCTCGCCGGCCTGCTGGCGCTCGTGCCCGCGGCCCGCGGCGCCGACGCCGCGGCCGCGCCGCGCCCGTTCGCGCCCGACGCCCGCCAGGAGGCGCAGATCCGCGACATCGTCGCGCACATGACGCTGGCGCAGAAGGTCGGGCAGATGACGCAGGCCGAGATCCGCGCGATCACGCCCGACGAGGTGCGCCGCTACTACGTCGGCTCGGTGCTCGACGGCGGCGGCTCCTGGCCGGGCAACGACAAGCACGCCTCGCTTGCCGACTGGCGCGCGCTGGCCGACGCGTTGTGGGACGCGTCGACGCATACCGACATGGCCGTCCAGGTGCCGATCATCTGGGGCACCGACGCCGTCCACGGCCACAACAACGTCGTCGGCATGACGCTGTTCCCGCACGACATCGGACTCGGCGCCGCGCGCGACCCGGCGCTGGTCGAGCGCATCGGCGAGGCCGTCGCGCGACAGGTGCGCTTGACCGGCATCGACTGGACCTTCGCGCCCACCGTCGCCGTGCCGCGCGACGACCGCTGGGGCCGCAGCTACGAAGGCTTCTCGGAGGATCCGGCCATCGTCGCCGCCTACGCCGGCCGCTACGTCACCGGCCTGCAGGGCCGCTTCGACGCCGCCGGGCGGCCCACCGTCGTCGCCACCGCCAAGCACTTCCTGGGCGACGGCGGCACCGAGCGCGGCGTCGACCAGGGCGAGGCCAAGGCGAGCTACGACGAACTCGTGCGCATCCACGGCGCGGGCTACGTCGCAGCGATCCGCGCCGGCGTGCAGACCGTCATGGCCTCCTTCAACAGCTGGACGTTCATCGGCACCGACGACACCGGCCGCGCGCTGGCCTTCGTCGACGCGAAGAACACCGGCAACCGGTTCCTGCTCACCGACCTGCTGAAGACGCGCTGGGGCTTCGACGGCTTCGTCGTCAGCGACTGGGACGCGATCGGCCAGGTGAGCTATGTCGACGCGGCAGGCGCGACGCGCGCGTGCAGCAATGCCTCGTGCCCCGCGGCGATCAACGCGGGCATCGACATGGTGATGGTGCCCTTCGCCTGGAAGGACTTCATCGCGCACACGATCGCCTCGGTGCAGGCGGGCGAGATCCCGCCGGCGCGCATCGACGACGCCGTCACCCGCATCCTGCGCGTGAAGATGCGCGCCGGGCTGTTCCGCGTGGTCGACGGCGCGAGCGTGTCGACCGCGCCTTCGCGGCGCGCGGGCGCACGTGACGCGGCGGCCGCGCGGCCGCGCGCGCTCGCGCGCCGGGCCGTGCGCGAGTCGCTGGTGCTGCTGAAGAACGACCGTCGCGCCCTGCCGCTGCCGCGCCGCGGCCGCATCCTGGTCGTGGGCCGCAGCGCCGACTCGCTCGCCGACCAGGCCGGCGGCTGGTCGGTCACCTGGCAGGGCACGGGCAACACGAACGCCGACTACCCGGCCGGCGACACGGTGCTCGCGGGCGTGCGCGAGGCCGTCGGCCGCCGCAACGTCGTCTACTCCGCCGACGCGGCGGGGGTCGACGTCAAGGCCTTCGACGCCGTCATCGCGGTGATCGGCGAATCGCCCTATGCCGAGGGCGTGGGCGACATCCGCCGCTCCAGCACGCTCGAGCACGCGCGCCGGCACCCCGAGGATCTCGCCGTGCTCGAGCGCGTCGGCGGCCGCGGCGTGCCCGTCGTCACGGTGCTGTTCAGCGGCCGCCCGCTGTGGGTGAACCGCGAGATCGACCGCAGCGACGCCTTCGTCGCCGCCTGGCTGCCCGGCACCGAGGGCAAGGGCGTCACCGACCTGCTGTTCCGCCGCGCCGACGGCGGCACCAACAACTTCCGCGGCCGGCTGTCGTACTCGTGGCCGCGCACCGCCTGCCAGGCGACGATCAACAAGGGCGACGCGGGCTACGATCCGCTGTTCGCGTACGGATACGGCCTGACGTATGCCCGCCGGCACGCCGACCTCGGCCGGCTCGACGAATCGCCGCAACCGCAGCGCTGCGGCGCCGACGCGGCGCAGGCGACCGACGACCTCGTCCTCTTCGACCGCGCTGAGGGGCCGGTGCACAAGCTGCACATCGGCTCGCCGGCGGACTGGCGCGTGCCGCTGGCCGACGACCCGAACGCGGTCGTCTCGACCAGCGACGGGCTGGTCAAGGCCGAGACCGCGCAGGTCAACGTGCAGCAGGACGCGCGCCGCATCACGTTCGCGGGCCACGGCCAGTTCTCGCTCGACTCGTCGATGGCGCACGACTACGGCGGCTGGCTGGGCGGCGACGCCGCGCTGGTGTTCGACGTCGTCGTCGACCAGGCGCCCGCGGGCGCGGTGCACGTGCGCATAGCCTGCGGCCACGGGTGCGGCGGCGCGGTCGACGCAACCGCCGCGATCAGGGCGCTTCCGCTGCATGCGAAGGCGACGCTCAAGATCCCGCTGCGCTGCTTCGCCGACCAGGGCGTCGAGTTCACGGCCGTCGACACGCCGTTCGCGCTCGACACCGACCGCCCGTTCGTCGCGCGCCTGGCCGACATCCGCTGGCAGGTCGGCGCGGCCAGGGACGCGGACGCGCTGCCGTGCACGCCGGCGAAGACCGCGGATCCGGCTAGCCCGCCGTCTTGAACGCCATCACCGCCTGGTTGCGCAGCGTGCGCAGCAGGCTCAGCTCGCGCTCGCCCAGCACGATGCCGCCGGCCGTGGCGCAGTCGGCGTAGATCAGCGCGAAGGGCGCGCCCTTCATCGTCATCGGCAGCAGCACGAAGCTGCGCGCGCCGGCCTCGCGCTGCAGCCAGGTCGGCAGGCGGCTGCGCACGTTGTCGGCCGAGGCGTCGGAGATCAGCGTGTCGGCCGCCTTCTTGCAGGCCACGGACAGCAGGTCGACCGGCCCGTTCGGGTTGACGTCGACCCGGAACTGCGCCGACAGCGCCGCCGCCGGGCCGCCCAGCCCGAAGCGGCCGGTGATGACGCCCGTCTTCGGATCGCGCAGGCCGAACACGACGCAGCGGAAGGCCAGCGCGCCATGCATCGTCTGCAGGATGGTGCGCAGCACCTCGTTGAGCTTGAAGCTGTCGCCGGCGAGCGCGCTCGTCACGCTGGAGATGCCGTTCTCCAGCGCCAGCATGCGCATCGATGCGCTGGCGGCGGCGGCATCCGCGTCCGCCGGCGCGGCGGCCGGCCGCTCGCCGGGCGCCAGCACCATCGTGGCGTCGCCGCCCGCCGCGTTCGCGGGGCCGACGTCCGTCACGATCGTCGCCGGATTGACGTTGCCCGTGGGCACCTCGAGATCCTGCGGCATCAGGCGGCGCGCCCGGGAGTCGGGCTTGAGCGCGATGCCCAGCCCGGCGGACATCGCCTGCAGGTGCGACTGCGCGCTGCGCACCGCGCCTTCGAACTGGTCCTTGGGCAGGTTCAGCGCCCGGGCGTAGCGCTCGCCGATGGCGGAGATCCGGCTCGCCGCCGATCCGGCGGGCGCCTGCATCAGGGCCTGCGCGATCTCGGACGAGGCCTGCACGCACCAGCGCAGGCGGTCGGGCGCGGCATCGACGGGGCGCGACGGCGCCTCGCCCTCGGGCCGCGCGACGGCGCGCCGTAGCGAGTCGGGCAGGCCCCACACCTTGGTCACGCCCACGCCCAGCTGCTCGTACGACAGCCCCAGCACCTCGGCGACGGCGCGGTCCTCGACCGCCTGCGACCACTCGCCGCGGCGCGACGCCGGCTCGACGCGGCGCCGGATCAGGTCGGCCTCCTCGGGGAAGTAGAACTCGGTGAGCATGCGCCCGAGCTGCGACATCATGCCGGCCAGGAAGGGCTCGTCGTGCGCCTTGGCGGCGGGCGTGAGCTCGTCGCACAGGGTGCCGGTCATCATCGCCTGCAGGAACAGCTCCTTGAGCCGGCCGACCTGCGACTTGTCCTGCATGTGCTCCAGCAGCACCAGCGACAACGCCATCGAGCGGATGCCCGCCAGCCCCACCAGCGATACGGCACGGGGTACGGACGCGATCGAGCCCGCGCCCGCGTTGCGGAAGTGCACGGTGTTGACCATGCGCAGCAGCTTGTTGGTCAGCGCCACGTCGCGCACGATCTCGTCGGTGACGCCGGCGATGCTCGCGTTCTCGGACTGCGTCACGCGCTGGATGCGCACCACCGCGTCCGACAGCGCGGGGAAGTCGCTCTTGTGGCGCATGCGCCGCAGCAGGAACTCCAGCGTCGCGCGGTCGCCGCC
>DASQCX010000619.1:0-2902 GCA_035634455.1 Burkholderiaceae bacterium | reverse complement strand
TGGCTGGGCCTCGTGCTGCCCTCGCTCACCCTGAACTACCTCGGCCAGGCCGCGCTGCTGATCCGCGACCCGAAGGCCGTCGACAACCCGTTCTTCCACCTGTTCCCGCAGGACTGGCTGATCCCCGTCGTGATCCTCGCGACCATGGCCACCGTGATCGCGTCGCAGGCGGTGATCTCGGGCGCGTTCTCGATGACCAAGCAGGCGATCCAGCTCGGCTTCCTGCCGCGCATGGAGGTCGTCTACACCTCGGTGCGCGAGGCCGGCCAGATCTACCTGCCGCGCGTGAACTGGGCGCTGATGGTGGCGGTGGTGTGCGCGGTCATCGGCTTCGGCAGCGTCTCGGCGCTGACCTCCGCCTACGGCATCGCGGTGACGGTCACGATGCTGATCGACACCACGCTCACCTACTTCGTCGTGCGCTACGGCTGGGGCTTCCCGCTGTGGATCGCGCTCGGCGCGACCGGCGTGTTCCTGGCGGTGGACGCCTTGCTGGTGGCCGCCTGCTCGCTGAAGTTCCTGCACGGCGGCTGGTTCCCGCTGCTGCTGGCGCTGGCGATGTTCGCCGTCATGTCGACGTGGAAGCGCGGCCGCGAGCTGCTGCTGGAAAGCATCCGCCGCGACGACCCCGACCTGATCCCGTTCATCACCGCGCTGGCCGAGGACGACATCGTGCGCACGCCGCGCACCGCCGTCTTCACCGTGGCCAACGTCGGCACCGTGCCGCAGGCGCTGCTGCACAACCTCAAGCACAACCAGGTGCTGCACGAGACCAACGTCATCCTCACGGTCAAGTTCCACGAGGTGCCGTGGATCCCGTTCGCCGACCGCGTGCAGGTCGAGCCGCTGGCGCGCGGCTTCTGGCGCGTGACGGTCAACTACGGCTTCAAGAACACGCCCGACATCCCTCAGGCGCTCACGCTGTGCCGCGCGCACGGCCTGGAGGTCGACGAGTTCACCACCAGCTACTTCCTCAGCCGCGAGGTGGTGGTGCCCACGCGCGGCGACGGGATGGCGCACTGGCGCGAACGCCTGTTCGCCGCGATGACGCGCAACGCCGGCAGCGTGGTGGAGTTCTTCCGCCTGCCCAACAACTCGGTCATCGAGCTCGGGACGCGCGTCCAGATCTGACGGAGCGGCCCTCGCCTCAGGGCCGGCCCTGGATCACGCGCAACGGCGGCTTGCCGGGCGGGGCCGGCTCGGCCTCGGCGACGCTCGTTCGGTTGCGGCCGGCGTGCTTGGCGTCGTAGAGCGCCTGGTCGGCCTGCGCGATCAGCTCGTCGACGCCCTCGCAGCCCGGCGCGACGGCCGCCACGCCGATGCTCACCGTCACCTCGCACAGGCCGCAGGCCAGCGGCTTGGCGCCGGGCATGGGTTCGCCGACCGCCACGCGCAGCCGCTCCGCGATGGCCGCGGCGGTGTGCAGGTCGGTCTCGGGCAGGATCGCGACGAACTCGTCGCCGCCGTAGCGGCCGAACAGGTCGGTGCAGCGCAGCACCGCCTGGCCGTGCTGCGCGACGTGGCGCAGGATCGCGTCGCCGGCGGCGTGGCCGTGGCTGTCGTTGATCGTCTTGAAGCGGTCGACGTCGACGATGAAGGCGGCCGTGTACGTGCGCTGGCGGCGCGCCAGCTGCAGGTCGCGCGTGGCCTGCGTGTAGAGCGCGCCGCGCGACAGCGCGCCGGTCAGGTGGTCGGTGCGCGCCAGCTGCAGCACCCAGTCGTGCATGCGGTCGGTGATCAGCAGCACGAAGCCGATGTTGCTGAACACGTCCATGATCACCAGCAGGCCCAGGTAGGCGGCGACGGTGGGGTCGTGCAGGTTCAGCACCGGGGCGCCGGCGGGCAGGTGGGCCGTCGTCCACAGCCGCCAGAGGTTGGCCAGGCCCCAGCCGCCCATGCCCACCATCGTCAGCGCGCGGCTGACGCCGGGCGGCCCGCCGACCGCGAGCGAATGGGTGGCCCACAGCGCCAGCACCGCCATGCCGCCGACCATGATCATGGCGCGCGCCCGCGGCTCGGGCCACGCGAGCGTGGCCGCGATGCCCACCATGAAGATCGCCGTCGCGGCGACGAGCCAGGCGGTCGGCACCGGCTGGCGGTCGAACTGGCGCAGCGCGGCGACCGCGGTGCTGCGGCCGATCAGCATCGTCCAGTTGCCGAGGAGGGCCGGCACCCACAGCGGCACGTGGCCCTGCAGCATGTGCGCTGCGGCCGCGGCGCCGAGCAGCAGGTTGGCCACGGCCCACAGCCGCAGGCCGGGCATGGGCTGGCGGATGCGGCGCTCCAGCGCCAGCACGACGATGCTGAACACCACGCACAGCGCGGCGACCACCGCGAGCAGCGAGCGGCCGTCGATCGTCATGGGGCGATCTCGGCGGGCGATTTCCGGCGCCTGGGCATTGTTCTTTGACCTCCAGCCGAAAAATTCTAGGCTGCCCGCTTCCGCGCGGTCTAGCTATTTGTGGGGATATCGTGGGCCCGGGCGCAACGGTCGCGCATCGGATCGGGCATGCCGATAGCCCGGTCCGGCACGCTCAGCCCGCGCGGGCCAGCGCGTCGCGCAGCACCGGCGCGAGTGAGTCGACCAGCGGCGCGATCCGTGCCGCCGGCGTGGCCGCGAACGACAGCACCAGGCCGCGCCAGCCCACGCGCATCGCGTAGACCGACAGCGGGATCGCCGTCACGCCGCGCGCGATCGCGGCGCGCGCGACGGCGCGGTCGTCGACGTCGTCGGGCAGCGCGAGCGTCAGGTGCACGCCGCGCGCGCCCGAGACCACGCTCAGCCGCTGCGACCCGAACTCGCCCGGCAGCGCCTCGGCCAGCGCGCGCAGCATCGCCTCGCGCCGCAGGGCGTATTCGCGCCGCAGCGTGCGCACGTGCGCGGCGTAGTGGCCCTCGCGCA
>DASQCX010000618.1:0-2129 GCA_035634455.1 Burkholderiaceae bacterium | reverse complement strand
CGCGTTCGCCGGCTTCCTGTCGAGCAAGGCGCAGGAGCGCGCGACCGAGCTCGCGCGCCTGCAGGACGCGCGCCAGTCGACCGTGATCTTCGAGGCGCCGCACCGCATCGAGGCGCTGGCCGGCGCGCTGGCCGACGTGCTGGGCGGCGACGCGGCGCGCCAGCTCACCGTTTGCCGCGAGCTGACCAAGCAGTTCGAGCAGGTGGTGACGCTGCCGGTGGCCGATTTCCCGCGCTGGCTGGCGGCCGACGCCAACCACCGCCGCGGCGAGTTCGTGCTGGTGCTGCACGCCGCGCCCGCCGCGCCGGCCGCGGACGACGCGCTGCCGGCCGAGGCCGAGCGCATCCTGCGCGTGCTGCTGGCCGAGCTGCCGCTCAAGCAGGCGTCGGCGATCGCGGCCGAGCTGAGCGGCCTGCCGCGCAAGCGCCTGTACGCGCAGGCGCTCGCCTGGCGCGCGGACGCGCCCGAGGCCGACGCGGGCGACGACGGCTGAAGCCCGCAGGGCCATCGCCGCGCGCCGCGGCGGCCGGCCCGCGAAGCTGTCAGACTTGCACACTTGCACCATCAAGCCGCCTTCACTCAGGAGCCCGCCGTGATCACACGCGAACCGACGATCGAACGCCTGGCCATCGCCGAGGGCCTGCTGCTCGAGCCCTTCGGCCTCACCGAGGCCCATCTCGCCGCGACGCTGGCCGCGATGGGCGAGCACCGCATTGACGACGCCGACCTCTATTTCCAGACCACGCGCCACGAGGGCTGGAGCCTGGAGGAAGGCATCGTCAAGAGCGGCAGCTTCTCGATCGACCAGGGCGTGGGCGTGCGCGCCGTCGCCGGCGAGAAGACGGCCTTCGCCTACTCCGACGACATCTCCGCCGCCTCGCTGATGGACGCCGCCCGCACCGTGCGCGCGATCGGCGCCGCCGGCCAGAGCCGGCGCGTCAAGCTGCAGAACAGGACGAAGATCTCGGGCAGCCGCCTGCTGTACGGCACGGGCGACCCGATCGCCACGCTCGACTCGACGCAGAAGGTCGCGCTGCTGGAGCGCATCGAGAAGATGGCGCGCGCCCGCGACCCGCGCATCGTGCAGGTGATGGCCGGCCTGGCCGCCGAGCACGACGTCGTGCTGATCGCGCGCGCCGACGGCACGCGCGCGGCCGACGTGCGCCCGCTGGTGCGGCTGTCGATCACGGTGATCGCCGAGCAGAATGGCCGCCGCGAGACGGGCTCGGGTGGCGGCGGCGGCCGCTTCGGGCTGGGCTACTTCACCGAGGGCGTCCTGTCCAGGTACGTCGACCAGGCCGTCAACGCGGCGCTGGTCAACCTCGAGTCGCGCCCCGCGCCGGCCGGCGAGATGACCGTGGTGCTGGGCCCGGGCTGGCCCGGCGTGCTGCTGCACGAGGCGGTCGGCCACGGCCTGGAGGGCGACTTCAACCGCAAGGGCTCCAGCACGTTCGCGGGCCGCATCGGCAAGCGCGTGGCGGCCAAGGGCGTCACCGTGCTGGACGACGGCACCATCGCCGACCGCCGCGGCTCGCTCAACGTCGACGACGAGGGCAACCCGAGCCAGCGCAACGTGCTGATCGAGGACGGCATCCTGCGCGGCTACATCCAGGACTCGATGAATGCGCGCCTGATGGGCGTCAAGCCCACCGGCAACGGCCGCCGCGAGAGCTATGCGCACACGCCGATGCCGCGCATGACCAACACCTACATGCTGGGCGGCGACAAGGATCCCAAGGAGATCGTCGCCTCGATCAAGCGCGGCCTGTACGCCACCAACTTCGGCGGCGGCCAGGTCGACATCACCAGCGGCAAGTTCGTGTTCTCGGCCAGCGAGGCCTACTGGGTCGAGCACGGCAAGATCCAGTACCCGGTCAAGGGCGCGACGCTGATCGGCAACGGGCCGGAAGCGCTGACCCGCATCTCGATGATCGGCAACGACATGGCGCTGGACTCGGGCGTGGGCGTCTGCGGCAAGGAAGGCCAGAGCGTGCCGGTGGGCGTCGGGCAGCCGACGCTGAAGGTCGAAGGGCTGACGGTGGGCGGCACTGGCTGACGGCGCACCGGATCGACCGAGACGCAGGGGCGGCAAGCGTTGCCGCCCCCTACGTCAGATCGGTGCTGCGGTC